>NZ_KV821266.1:49592-57713 GCF_001815615.1 Neisseria sp. HMSC075C10 | reverse complement strand
GCCGTCTGAAAAGTTTTCAGACGGCCTTTTATTTTTACAGCAACACAATATCGTATTGTTCCTGCGTGTAGGCGGTTTCGACTGCCAGCGAAATCGGCTTGCCGATAAAGTCTATCAACATCGCCAGCGATTGGGATTCTTCATCTAGGAACAAGTCGATGACATTCGGAGCAGCCAAAATGCGGAAGGCTTGGACATCGTAGCGTCGCGCTTCGCGGACGATTTCACGTTGGATTTCGTAGCACACGGTTTGCGGCGTTTTCAGACGGCCCCTGCCTTGGCAGGAAGGGCAGGGTTCGCAGAGGATTTGACTTAAGTTTTCACGCGAGCGTTTGCGGGTCAGTTCGACAAGGCCCAGGCTGGTAAAGCCGTTGAGGGTGACGCGGGTACGGTCGAAACTGAGGGCTTTGGCAAGCTCTTGCAGGACGGCTTCGCGGTGGACTTCCTGTGCCATATCGATGAAGTCGATGATGATGATGCCGCCGAGATTGCGCAGGCGAAGTTCGCGGGCGATGGTGTGGCAGGCTTCGAGGTTGGTGCGGAAGATGGTTTCATCAAAATTGCGCGCGCCGACAAAGCCGCCGGTGTTGACATCGATGGTGGTCATGGCTTCGGTGGACTCGATGATGAGGTAGCTGCCGAAGTTGAGATTGACGCGCGGTTGCAGGGCGCGGGCGATTTCCTGCTCGATGTTGTGGGTTTCAAATAGGGGGCGTTCGCCTTTGAACAGCTCGATTCTGCCCAATGCGCCTTGAACGTATTGTTCGGCAAACTGGGTCATGCGGCGGTGGTTTTCGGTGGAATCAACCAGGATTTTGTGCGTATCGAGGCTGAACATATCGCGCAAAACGCGCAGGCTCAAAGGCAAATCTTGATACAGCAGGGTTTCGGGCGGCTGAATTTTCGCTTGTTTTTGAATGTGTTCCCATACTTTGGTCAGATAGTTGATGTCTGATTGCAGTTGGTCATCGGAGGCGTTTTCAGCATTGGTGCGGATGATGTAGCCGTGGCAGGCGTTTTCGGGCAGCAGGTTGTTGAGGCGCTCCCTCAAGCTGCTGCGTTCGGCATCGTCTTCAATGCGTTGGGAAATGCCGATGTGGTCTTCTTGCGGAAGATGGACGAGGAAACGGCCGGCCAGTGAGATTTGGGTGGATAGGCGCGCGCCTTTGGTGTTGATGGGGTCTTTAATGACCTGAACCAAGACAGACTGACCTTCAAAGAGCATATGTTCGATGCGTTGGGTTTCGTCCGGGTTGCGGCGTTGTTCGAGGACATCGACGATATGCAGAAACGCGGCGCGTTCCAAGCCGATATCGATGAACGCGCTTTGCATGCCGGGGAGGACACGTTTGACGACGCCCAAATAAATATTGCCGACCAAGCTGTGGCCGCTGTTGCGCTCGATGTGCAGCTCGCAGATATTGTTCTCTTCCAAAACAGCCACACGCGTTTCTTGCGGCGTAATGTTGACGAGGACGGTTTCGGGCGGACGCACGGCGTCCTTGGGGATGGGAATTCCTGAAAGCATGGCGATACCTGATTTTGAATAGAAAAACTTTTGCGATGTGTTCTTCTCCAAAAAACAAATGGCAAAAGTCATTCTGCGAAAGCGCTTATCATACTTTAATTATGGTTTTTCCGCATCTGCACAAATGTTTATAGCTAAGAGGCCGTCTGAATGTTTTTTACAACCGTACGGCGGGAACACTTGTAAAATAGCACCTATGCCCATATAGTCATGAACATTGGTATTTTGGAAGAAATCATGCAAACCGTTACTGTTTATACCGGTCCATATTGCCCGTACTGCACCATGGCGAAAAGGCTGTTGCAGGCGGTGGGTGTGAAAGAAATCAACGAAATCCGCATCGACGGCAATCCGGAAGTTTTTGCCGAAATGCAGCAGCTTTCCGGCCAGCGCAGCGTGCCGCAGATTTTTATCGGCGATACCCATGTCGGTGGCTTTACCGATTTGTACCGCTTGCAGCAGGAAGGCAAGTTGGACGAATTACTGAATCCTTAACCCTTAACTTAGGAAAATAAAATGAGCGAAGAATTGCAACCCGTATTCAGCGTTGAGCGTCTGTATGTAAAAGACTTGTCTTTGGAAGTGCCTCACGCACCACAAATCTTCTTGGAACAAGGCGAGCCTGAAGTCGATATGCGCGTTTCTACCGGCAACACCAAACTGGAAGACGGTTTCTACAGCGTTGACGTTACCGTTACCGTGACTGCCAAACTGAACGAAGAGCGCACCATGTTCTTGAACGAAGTTACCCAAAGCGGCATCTTCCGTTTGGAAAACATTCCTGAAGAAGACGTACAACTGCTGCTGGGCGTTGCTTGTCCGAACATCCTGTTCCCTTACGCACGCGAAGCCATTTCCAACAGCGTAACCCGCGCAGGCTTCCCGCCTGTACTGCTTGCCCCGATCAACTTCGAAGCCATCTACCAACAACAACAGGAAGCTAACGCTTAATCGCGTTATACCTAAATTAAGGCCGTCTGAAACATTGCGTTCAGACGGCCTTTTTTTATCTAAAAATCAGGACATAAGAAAAAATCTATAACAAAAAGTTCATATATTAATGCAATAAGTATATAATGATATCGTTTATCATTACGATCTAATTTTAAATTTTATAGGTTATATACCATTTAAAATCAATAAATTGTAATTTTTATCTAGCAGATAAATAGATTCTATTAATTAAGGAAATAGTTGTGAAACCTGATTTTCAAATGAAAACAATTTGTTTGTTATTGGTGCTGCCTTGCCAAACCGTTTTTGCAGATACAGGACATCAAGAAGTGGAACATGTAGACATGGATACGGTCAAGGTCAGTGGCAAACGGCAGGCACAAAGTAATACCGAGCGCAGTCAGTCTTATACAATCGGAACGATGGCAACGGCGACTGGCTTGCGTATTTCAGGCAAGGATACGCCGCAGTCGGTGAGCGTAATGACGCGTCGGCAGCTAGATGATAAAGCAATATATTCTTTAGAAGATGCAATGAAAAACACTACGGGAATCAACGTGGTTCGCGATTCGGGCCTACAAACTCGTTTTTTGTCTCGTGGTTTCTATGTTGATCAGATTGGTGAAGACGGTATTACCACTAATGTGTCTGGACGTTCGGGCTATACGGCAAAAATCGATGTCTCACCCAGTACAGACCTGGCTGTTTATGATCACATTGAGGTTGTCAGAGGTGCAACCGGTCTTACTCAGTCCAATTCTGAACCGGGTGGAACCATTAATTTAATCCGTAAGCGGCCAACAGCTCTGTTTAAGCATACAGGTGAAATCAGCACTGACCATAGGGGCAGCAAGCGTTTGGCTTTGGATGTATCTGGAAGCTTGAATAATGAACATACGGTACGCGGTAGGCTGGTTGGTGTTCATGAGGACCACCGCTCTTTTAAAGAGGGTGTATGGAACAAGAAAGACATGGTTTATGGTGTGATTGATACGGATTTGAGTGATAACAGTATGCTGACTTTGGGTGGTACTTATCAGAAAAATAAAGATATTCCCGATTTTGCCGGCGTGATTTTACCTTGTGAGGATCAAAAAACTGCGGCCTTCAGCTCCAGTCCGGCCTGTAACAATCCTTTGAAATTGCCACGTAATACTTATTTGGGTGAAACCTCATGGTCACGCCTGAAGGCTGATAAATACAATATTTTTTCCGGTTTCAAACATGTTTTTGACAATGGATGGCAACTCAATGCCGAAATTTCTTATACGCGTAATGATTCAGATGCCAAAGTCGGACAATTTTTTCTGAAAAACGAACACGCGGCAGGTATTTCAGCATCTGCGGCAACAGGTTTCCTAACTGAAAAGGGAGAGGTGATCCCTTTTGAGCCTAAAGACAAGGCGTTGGCAAAATTAAAAGAATATCGTGATGGCGTCACTAAAACATATGAAGAGAAAAAAGTAGATTACGTTGCCCATCATTTCGATGCATCTGCTTTTGAACAATATCGCTCCCAAAGGGCGGCAGCACGTCGGGCAGGTTTTGATCAATGTATGCAGGACATTGGTTTGGATTTCCTGTGCAACGACTGGCAGGATCCTGGTGTAGAAGTAGATAAAAAAGAGTTTGTTGATAAGGAGCTTGCAAAGCAAGGCATTATTAACAATGCAGAAGGTTTGTTTCCCAACCGTCTATACAACTCAGCATACAATCTTCGCCACACATACAACCGCCGTTACAACTTCATGCCGTTGCACTATACCAAACACGATGTGCAATGGGGCTTTAAGCTGGATCTGACAGGTAACTACCGCCTGCTTGGACGTGAACATGATTTCTTTGTCGGCTATGCGTATAACAATGAAAAAATCCGTTCTGCCTATACGGAAATATATCAAAACCGTTATTTTGTCCGTCCTCAAGGTTATGCAGGTGCAGGCAGTTGCGGTATTCATCCCGATGGTCCGGAGCGTAATCCTTTAGAAAAGGGCATTGTCGAACCAGATTGGCATATTTATAACGAAAAAGGTAATAACAAGATCTATGTGCCGGAATGCAGTGGCGCGCATGTTACTAAATATACTCCCCGTTTGGATGCTGAGGGCAAGCCTGTCTGGACAGTCAACGACAATGGTGAGCGCGTAATGGTGCAAGATCCTGTTTACGAATTGGATGCAAATGGAAACAAAATACAGGAGCGGGATGAAGAGGGGAATTTGAAATGGGCAAACCAATATCTGAAAACGCCGCTGTGGAAAACTGTTCAGGTTGCAGATGATCATGTTCCGGCGTTATACAATTATTCGAAATACCTTAACACGAATAAAACACATTCTTTGACTTTCAGTACCCGCTTTAATGCAACCAACCGTTTGCATCTCTTGGGCGGTATGCACTATACGCGCTATGAAACCACACAAGCCAAAGAAATGCCTGTACGCTACGGCCAGCCTGCTACGGCATTTCAAACTGAGAGCAGTAATAAAATCGACAAAGAACACTACACCTCAAAAATGCAAAGTCATCGGTTTACGCCATATGCAGGCATTACCTACGACCTGACACCGCAACAAAGCTTGTATGCCAGCTATACTAAGATTTTTAAACAACAGGATAACGTTGATGTAACCAGCAAATCCGTTCTTCCACCACTCATCGGGACTAACTATGAAATAGGTTGGAAAGGGTCGTTCTTGCAAGGCCGTCTGAATGCTTCGCTTGCCTTATTTGTTTTACAGCAGAAAAACCGAACCGTTGTCGATTTCGGATTTGTTCCCGATACTAGTCGTAACGGAGGTTCATTCCAAACCATCGCCAAACCTGTGGGTAAGGTTAAGAGCAGCGGTGCAGAACTTGAATTGGCTGGCGAATTGTCGGAAAACTGGCGTATTTTTGTTGGCTACACATATAACAAAAGTAAGTATAAAAATGCTGCAGAAGTCAATGCGGAGCGGTTGGAGAAAAACACGACTGCCGACCCGTATAACTTCAGTAACTTCACGCCGGTACATATGTTCCGCCTCGGTACAAGCTACCACTTGCCTCAAACTAAGTTGACCTTGGGTGGCGGAATATCCGCGCAAAGTCGCACAAGTAGCCTTTACAATATTCGCCAAGGAGGCTACGGACTTATAGATGGCTTTGTTCAATATGACTTTCACAAACACGGTAGAATCAGCCTGATAGGAACTAACCTGACTGACAGGACGTATTTTGAAAACAACTACAACCGTACGCGAGGTCAAAACAATTTCTATGGTGAACCGCGGACAGTCAAACTGAAATTGGATTGGCATTTCTAGAGCGAATGGATCATTATTTGGTATGTGAACATTATTGGCCAAATTCCTGATAAAAGTATGGGTTGAATATCCTTCTTTTTTGAAAGCTGTTTCCTAACAATGGCTGAAGTTGATTCGATAGCCGGCGTATTTTCAAATATTAATTTGTTTCAAGTATTCAGCTTTGAAGGCCGTCTGAAACATTGCGTTCAGACGGCCTTTTTGTTTTCGGATAAAATACAGCAAACTTTCAATCAGCTGCCTTTTAAGATGACTCCCGAAACCCAAAAACAGCTCAAAATCACCGACGTTTCCGCCAAGAAGCTCGACAAACTCAACCTCAACACCGCATGGGATTTGGTTTTGCATCTGCCGCTGCGTTACGAGGACGAGACGCACATCATGCCGATTAAGGATGCGCCGATCGGCGTGCCGTGTCAGGTCGAGGGTGAGGTCATCCATCAGGAAGTAACTTTTAAGCCACGCAAACAGCTGATTGTTCAAATTGCCGACGGTTCCGGCAGCGTCCTTTTTCTGCGCTTCATCCACTTTTACGCCAGCAACCAGAAACAGATGGCGGTCGGTAAGCGCATCCGCGCTGTGGGCGAAATCAAACACGGGTTTCACGGCGACGAGATGATTCATCCCAAAATCCGCGATGCCGAGGGCAGTGGTTTGGCGGAAAGCCTTACGCCGATTTATCCGACCGTAAACGGTTTGAACCAGCCTACTTTGCGCCGTATTATTCAGACGGCCTTGGACGTTACGCCGTTGCACGACACCTTGCCTGATGCTTTATTAGGCCGTCTGAAACTGCCGCACCTTGCCGAAAGCCTGCGCCTTTTGCATTCGCCGCCGCCAAGCTTCACTATTCATCAACTTTCAGACGGCACGCTGCCTGCATGGCAACGGCTTAAATTTGACGAACTTTTGGCGCAACAACTTTCCATGCGCTTGGCGCGGCAGAAGCGCGTTAGCGGCTCGGCCACAGCATTGGGCGGCGACGGTACATTGACTCAAGCTCTGCGCCACGCCTTGCCGTTTGCCCTGACCGATGCACAAGAAAAAGTTGTTTCCGAAATCTGCCGTGATATGGCGCAAACCCATCCCATGCACCGTCTGCTGCAAGGCGATGTCGGCAGCGGCAAAACCATTGTTGCCGCCTTGTCTGCTTTGACGGCTATTGAATCCGGCGCACAGGTGGCTGTAATGGCGCCGACCGAAATCCTTGCCGAACAGCACTTCACCAAGTTCAAACAATGGCTTGAGCCTTTAGGCCTTGAAGTCGTCTGGCTTTCAGGCAGCCAGCGTAAAAAAGCCAAAGACGAAGCCAAAGCCAAACTGGCTGACGGTGCTGTCAAAATTGCCGTCGGCACGCACGCCCTGTTTTCAGACGACGTCGAGTTCCAAAATCTGGGCTTGGTGATTGTGGACGAACAACACCGCTTCGGCGTCGCCCAACGCCTTGCCCTCAAAAACAAAGGACGAGACGTCCACCAGCTGATGATGTCCGCCACGCCCATCCCACGCACGCTCGCCATGAGTTTCTTCGCCGATTTGGACGTGTCCGTCATCGACCAGTTGCCGCCCGGGCGCACCCCGATTAAAACCCGCCTCGTCAACAATGTCCGCCGCGCCGAAGTCGAAGGCTTCGTCCTCAACATCTGCCGCAAAGGGCAGCAGGCATACTGGGTCTGCCCGCTGATTGAAGAAAGCGAAACCCTGCAACTGCAAACCGCCACCGAAACCCTAGAGCAGCTTCAGGCGGCATTGCCCAAACTCAACATCGGCTTGGTGCACGGGCGCATGAAGGCCGCTGAAAAAGCCGAAGTCATGGCTCAGTTTGCCGCAGGCCGTCTGAACGTCTTGGTCGCCACCACCGTCATCGAAGTCGGCGTAGATGTGCCCAATGCCGCCCTGATGGTGATCGAACACGCCGAGCGCATGGGCTTGGCGCAGCTTCATCAATTACGCGGACGGGTAGGGCGCGGCGCGGCAGAAAGCGTGTGCGTCCTTCTGTTTGCAGAACCCTTGAGCGAACTTGCCAAGGCGCGGCTGAAAGTCATCTACGAACACACCGACGGCTTCGAAATCGCCCGCCAAGACCTCAACATCCGCGGCCCCGGCGAATTTCTCGGCGCGCGTCAAAGCGGCGTTCCCATGCTGCGTTTTGCCAACCTTGAAGAGGACTTACACCTTTTAGAACAAGCGCGCGAAATCGCCCCTTTGCTGATTGAACAAAACCCTGAAATCGTCGAAGCGCATTTGGCAAGATGGCTTGCCAGCAGGGAAGGTTATTTGGGCGTATAAGGTTTGCTTTAAAAGAAAAAGGCCGTCTGAAAGATTTCAGACGGC
>NZ_KV821266.1:0-49492 GCF_001815615.1 Neisseria sp. HMSC075C10 | reverse complement strand
AAGGCCGTCTGAAAGATTTCAGACGGCCTTATGATTTGCGTTGATGCAGCTTTTAGAAACCTTGCGCCAACATGGCATCGGCAACTTTGACGAAACCGGCAATGTTCGCACCATTGACGTAGTTCACTTTGTCGCCGACTTTGCCGTATTTCAGGCAGGATTCGTGGATGTTGTGCATGATGTCAAACAGGCGGCTGTCCACTTCTTCGCGTGTCCAAGACAGGCGGATGGCATTTTGACTCATTTCTAAACCTGAAGTCGCTACGCCGCCGGCGTTGGAGGCTTTGCCTGGAGCGTAGAGGATACCGGCTTTGATAAATTGTTCGACCGCGCCCAAAGTTGACGGCATGTTCGCACCTTCTGCAACCACATAGCAACCGTTTGCCAGCAGGATTTTGGCGGCATCTGCGTCCAATTCGTTTTGAGTGGCGCAAGGCAGGGCGACTTCGGCTGCGATGTTCCACGGTTTTTGGTTTTCAAAGTATTGCAGGCCTTGTTCTTTGGCGTAAGTGGCGACGCGTTCGCGGCGTACTTCTTTCAGCTCGATCAAAGCGGCCAGTTGCGCTTCGGTCATACCGCTGTCAGGGAAAAGGACAAAACCGTTGGAGTCGGAAACGGTCAATACTTTTGCACCCAGTTGGATGGCTTTTTCGGCTGCGTATTGCGCTACGTTGCCGGAGCCAGAAATCAACACGCGTTTGCCTTCGATGCTGTCGTTGCGGGTTTCCAACATGGCTTGGGCAAAATACACGCAACCGTAGCCGGTGGCTTCAGGGCGAATCAGGCTGCCGCCCCATTCGAGGCCTTTGCCGGTCAGGACGGAAGCAAATTCGTTGCGGATTTTTTTGTATTGGCCGAACAGATAGCCGATTTCGCGGCCGCCTACGCCGATGTCGCCGGCAGGAACGTCGGTATCGGCACCGATGTGGCGGTAGAGTTCGGTCATAAAGGCTTGGCAGAAACGCATTACTTCGGCATCTGATTTGCCTTTAGGATCAAAGTCGGAACCGCCTTTGCCGCCGCCCATAGGCAGGGTGGTCAGCGCATTTTTGAACACTTGTTCAAAGGCGAGGAATTTCAACACGCCCAAATCGACGGTAGGGTGGAAGCGCAAGCCGCCTTTGTAAGGGCCAATGGTGGAACTCATTTGAATGCGGTAGCCGCGGTTGACTTGGACTTGGCCTTTGTCATCCATCCAAGTGACGCGGAACATAATCACGCGCTCCGGTTCAACAATACGCTCAAGCAGGCTTTGTTGGGTGTATTTCGGGTTTTTCGCCAAAAACGGATCCAAACTCATGAACACTTCTTCAACAGCTTGATGGAAGGGTTCTTGGTTGGGGTTGCGTTGTTTGAGATTGGTAAACAGGGTGTTCAGGTCGGTCATTTTTCTACTCCTATTGAGTGATATATTTCAATATTTATGTTTTGAAATATAGCTGTAAAAATTTTACTTGCCAAGAAAAATTTTACCTAGATTGTTGACATTATTTTTTTACCAATTTGTAAAAATGGAATTATATTTTAAATTTAATTAAAAATATATAAAAATATTTCATTAAATAGATTTAAATAAAAATAAAGTGCTAAGTAATTAAACTAGAAAATGTTGAAAAATTTTTTGTAAAAATTTAATTCAGCTCAAAATTTGTGTAAATTAGCGCTAAATTGTCAACATTGTTAATGAGTGTATTACGCGAATATGGGGAAGATTGCCCCATTGAAGACAGAGAGGCGGGCCGTCTGAAAATTCGGTACAATACACACGAAATTCCCACAATACATACATTAAGGAAACACATGAAAGCCTATCACGACCTTATGCGCCATGTTCTCGACAATGGTATCGACAAATCCGACCGTACCGGCACCGGCACGCGTTCCGTGTTCGGTTACCAAATGCGTTTTGATTTGAGTGAAGGCTTTCCGCTGTTGACCACCAAAAAACTGCATCTGCGTTCGATTATTCATGAGCTGCTTTGGTTTCTCAAAGGCGATACCAACATCAAATACCTGAAAGACAACAACGTTTCCATTTGGGACGAATGGGCGGACGAAAACGGCGATTTAGGCCCGGTTTACGGCTACCAATGGCGCAGCTGGCCCGCACCCGACGGCCGCCATATCGACCAAATTGCCAATGTGGTGGAACAAATCAAGAAAAATCCCGACTCGCGCCGCCTGATTGTGTCCGCATGGAATCCCGCTTTGGTCGACGAAATGGCCTTGCCGCCTTGCCACGCGCTGTTTCAGTTTTACGTTGCCAACGGCAAACTGTCCTGCCAGCTTTACCAACGCAGCGCCGATATCTTCCTTGGGGTACCGTTCAACATCGCCAGCTACGCATTGTTGACCATGATGATGGCACAAGTGTGCGGACTGGAAGCCGGTGAGTTTATCCATACGTTTGGCGATGCCCATTTGTACAGCAACCATATCGAGCAGGCCCGACTGCAATTAAGCCGCGATTTCCGAAGCCTGCCGACCATGAAAATCAATCCTGAAGTTAAAGACTTGTTTGCCTTCAAATTTGAAGACTTCGAGCTGGAAGGCTATGAACCGCATCCGCACATCAAAGCCGCCGTGTCGGTGTAATCCAAGCTAAAAAACAAAAGGCCGTCTGAAAGTTCAGACGGCCTTTTGTTTAGGCAGGTTTATTGACGTTTCGCGCCATAGCCACCGATTAAATGTTCGGTTGCATCTTTGTTTTTCAAGCCGTAAGTGCCGCCAATTTCTGCAGCATTGGGACCGTAGAATTTGCCGTTCAGGTTGCCACTTAACTTGTCATCGGCCGTGCTGACTTTGCCGGAGAAGAGGTTGCCGTCTTTCCAGCTTGCCGTACCTTTGAAATCGTAGTTTTTATCTGCTTGGGATAAACGCTTACCATTTTCCAAAGTATGGAAGTGTGAGTTTGACGTTTCAAAACGGACACCTTTGAGGCCGAAATCAACGATAGCCATGACATTGGAAGTCAACTGACGATTGTTCTTGTCGTTAACCACATAGGCAGTGGAAATACCTTTGTAGGTGGCTGTACCTTTAGCAGGCAGGGTAGTGAAGACAGTTTCATCGCCCAGGCTTTGGTAGCCTTGGTATACATGTCCTTTAGGGTCGGTGTAATGCGCGAAGGTTTGATATGTCCAGCCGGCCGCAGAAGGATCATGCAACACAATTTCTGTGCCATCGCCAAAATTGATGACATAGACACCGTCGAATTGTTTGTCGAATACCAAGCCATCTTGGTCTGGACGGAAATAGGCTAGATTATTGCTAACATTCTCATTAATTTCTGCTAGTTTAGCTCGATTTTCAAGATTTTTAGCGTGTGAAGTCTTTAATTCTTCAATCTTTGCTTTGATCTCCGTTACTTTTTTATTGTTAACTGGACCTGCTTCTGGATTTTCTTCTTTTTCAAGCTTTTCTTCTTCAACCTTTAATTTTTTATAATCTTCAGCAATTTTGTCATCCAAAGTTGATTTGCCGTATGCAAATTCAGTATTTTTCTCTTTGCCCGTTTGTTCGCTGATATCTGTTTCAGTATTTCCTTTTGAATATACTTTGGCAATAACAGAAGCGTAGCTTGTCCATGTAGGTTGGGTTGCGCTGCCATTGCTGGTTTTGTTAAACAATACAACGCCGTCCATTTTGACTTCATCATTGCTGTTAAAGTCAATAGAACTGATCAGGCCATTTTGGTTGCGGTCTTGATTGTCCGTTTGGAACATTTTGCCTGCGGCATCTTTGCGGATTTGTACGTTGGGGTTGGATTGCTGTGCACCTTTGGAGGAGATGAAATGTGTGTGCAAAGGCTGGCTAACGTTGGCCGGATCGATTGGAGCTTCATCGGTCAGTTTGGCGAGGTTGTCGGCGCTGTTGGTGAGCGTAGTAGACGGCGCTTTCGGAGTGTTGGCATTGCTGTTGTTGGCAGGATTGCCATTGTTGCTAGCAGAGTTGCCGGTATTAGTGGTAGGAGTTGCGCCGGTGCTTAAAGCAGATGAACCGCCGCCTCCGCCACCACCGCATGCGGACAAGATGGCTGCGCTGATGGCTGTAAAAACGATGGTTTTAAGTTTGGTTTGGATGTTTGACATGAGATTCCCTGTATAGTTATTCGCTTGATGAAAAGGTCGGAGAGATCGTTTATCTGATTTTTAAACCTTTAATGCCCGATAATAACCATAAATCATAAAAAAATAAACAGTTTGTTTGCATTTCTGTACAAAAATTAATCAAATGGAAGGTGGTCGGGTAGATATTTTTTTAGTTAATTGTTTTATATGGATTTATTTTGAATATTTTAGTGAGTTCGATAGCTGGTCTGTTTCTTTTTAACAAACTTTTCAGACGGCCTTTTGAAGATAAAAAAGCAGTCGGACTTTATGGATGCTTTTCTCTCAACGGATCAGCGTATTTCCGTTAAAATACGCCTTCTTTTCCGATTCGAAACATTGCCATGCGCCTGACCCACATCAAACTCTCCGGCTTCAAATCTTTTACCGACCCGACCACGATTCATGTGCCGGGGCAGCTTGTTGCGGTTATCGGGCCGAACGGCTGCGGCAAGTCGAATGTGATTGACGCGGTGCGCTGGGTGTTGGGCGAGGCTTCGGCGAAGCAGCTTCGCGGCGAGAGTATGCAGGACGTGATTTTTAACGGTGCGGCGACGCGCCGTCCTGCGCCGAGGGCTTCGGTGGAGCTGGTGTTTGACAACAGCGACCACAGTTTGCAGGGGGCGTGGGGGCAGTATGCCGAGGTGAGCATCAAGCGGCAGCTGACGCGTCAGGGCGAATCAACTTATTTCATCAATAATCAGACCGTGCGCCGCCGCGACATTACCGATTTGTTTTTGGGTACGGGCGTGGGCGCGCGCGGTTATGCCGTTATCGAGCAGGGGATGATTTCACGCATCATCGAAGCGCGGCCGGAGGAGTTGCGCGCCTATATCGAAGAGGCGGCGGGCGTGTCCAAATATAAGGAACGCCGCAAGGAGACGGAAGGCCGTCTGAAAGATACGCGCGAGCATTTGCAGCGTTTGGGCGATTTGCAGAACGAGTTGGCGCGTCAGGTGGAAAAGCTGGAAAAACAGGCTGAAACTGCCGAACGCTACAAATCCCTGACCGCGCAGTTGAACCAACAACAGGATTTGCTCGATTACGCCCAATGGCAGCAATCGCTTGCCGCCGCCGATAAGGCAACTGCACAACATCAGTCTTTACAGGCGCAGCAGGATGAAACCGCCGCGCAAGTTCAGGCGTTAAACGACGAAGTACATGCCTTGCAGACCGCCGAACAATCGCAGCAACAGGCGGTACACGAATTGAGCAACAAACGCGGCGTGTTGCGCGAGCAGATTGCCCGTTTGGAAGAACAAATCCGCCACCAACAAAACCTGCACCAACGCATCGAACGCGACAAGCAGGCGGCGCAGGCGCAGTTGCAACGCATCCATCAAGAGCAGCAGCAAATCCGCGTGAAGCTGGAAGAAAACGAGTTGCAGGCCGAAGAAAAGCAAACCGAGCTGGCGGAGTGGGCGATGCAGGTTGCCGAACATGAAGAGCGTCTGCCCGAATTGGAAGAAGCCCAAGCCACGCTCAACGCCGCCTTCCAAACCCAGCAGGACGAGGTGAACCGCATCCGCCGCGAGTTAGCGTTGAAGCAGCAGCAGCTTGCCCATGCCGAACAAACCGTTGCCAAGCATGAAGAGCGCAAAGGCCGTCTGAAACAGGAAAACCAAGCCCTGAACCTGCCCGACGAAGCCGAAACCACCGCCGCGCAGGAAGCCGCCGCCTTGTTGCAAAGCCGGCAAGAGCATTACGAAGAACAAATCATTGCCGCCGAAGAAGCCCTACACGCCGCCCGCGAGGCGTTTCAGACGGCCTCAAACTGTTTCCAAAGCCTGAAGCAGCAACACATCACTTTGCAGGCACAGCAACAGGCGTTGTCGCAAATCCTGTCGCAACAGCAGGAAGCCGCCGACTTCTGGCAGGCAACCGACCACACCGCCGCGCCGCAACTGTGGCAACACATCACCGCGCCCGCCGAGTGGCAACACGCCTTGTCCGTCATCCTTGCCGAACGCCTGCATGCCCGCGCCGTGCCGCACGGTTTCGTTCCGCCCGCGCCGTTGCCGCAGGGGCAGGCGGCATGGCTTTCAGACGACCTCTCCGGCGGCATCAAAAAATCCCTGCCCGTACAGGCATTGCTGAACCAAATCCAAGCGCAGCCGCCGTTTCAGACGGCATTGCACCACTGGCTCGACGGCGTATTGTGCGCGCCTGATTTGAGCTACGCCCTCGCGCATCAAAACGATTTGGGCGCACACCAAATCTGGCTCACGCCCGAAGGCCATCAGGTCGATAAAGTCAGCGTCCTGCTCTATGCCAAACCCGCGCAGGAAAGCCTGATTGCCCAAAAAGCGCGTCTCGACGGCATCGCGTCCGAACTGGAAAACCTCGCCCCCGAACTTTCCGCCGCCGAAGCCGCGTTCAAACAGGCGGAGGCTGCCGTGCGTTCGTCCGAAGTGCAGCACAAAAACCTGATGCAGCAGCAACAGCAGCACACGCGCCAATACAGCCAAGCGCAGCAACGCGCCGCCGAACTTCTGGCGCGCACCAACCAAGGGCAAATCCGCCGCGAACACATCGAGCGCGAACTGGCGCAGTTGGCGGAAGAACAGACCGTGTTGCAACACACGTCCGACGGGCTTTCAGACGACATCGCTACTTTGCAGGAAGCCGCCGCCGAACTCGAACACCAGCAGCAAACCACCGCGCACAGCCGCCAAGAGCAGCAAGGCCGTCTGAAACAGGCGCAGCTTGCCCTGTTGGAAGCCAACCGCCAATACGGGCTGACTGAAGTTGCCGTCCACAAGCTCAACCAGCAAAAACAAAACTACCAGCAGCAAATCGCCCGGCTCGAACAGCAAACCCTAGACTGGCAGGAACGCCAGCAAGAGCTTGCCCTTGCCTATGAAACCGAGTTTCAAAACGACGAGCAGCACATCAAGCTCGACGAGTTGACCGAAGCCGTACACTCGCTGGACGAAGAATACATCGCCGCGCAGGAAAGACTCGCGCAGATTCAGGAGCAGGGCAGGGAGCAATACGCCCGCGTACAAACCCTGCAAACCAAGCTGCCGCAGCTTCAGGCCGCCACCCAAACCGCCCTGTTGCAGCAGCAGGAAGCCCTGATCAATGCTAAACGCTACCATCAAAACCTGACCGAACGCGCCGCCGATTTGGACGCGCTCGAAGCGTTGGCAAAAGAATCACCGAAAGTATTGAACAGCAGCATCGGCAGCCTCACCCAGCAAATCGAAGCCCTCGGCGCCGTCAACCTCGCCGCCCTGCAAGAACTCGAAGAAGCGCGCGAACGCGACGGCTACTACCGCAGCCAGAGCGAAGACGTACAGGCCGCTATCACTCTTTTGGAAGAAGCCATCGCCCAAATCGACGACAAAACCAAAGAGCGTTTCAAAGAAACCTTCGACGCCGTCAACGGCAAAGTCCAAACCTTCTTCCCGACCCTGTTCGGCGGCGGCGAAGCCACCCTCAAAATGATAGGCGACGACATCCTGACCGCCGGCGTGTCCATCATGGCGCGCCCGCCCGGCAAGAAAAACAGCACCATCCACCTCCTCTCCGGCGGCGAAAAAGCCCTCACCGCCATGAGCCTCGTGTTCGCCCTGTTCAGCCTTAACCCCGCCCCTTTCTGCCTTCTGGACGAAGTCGACGCCCCGCTGGACGACGCCAACACCTCGCGTTTCTGCAACCTGGTCAAAGAAATGTCGGCGCAAACCCAGTTCCTCTACATCTCCCACAACCGCTTGACCATGGAAATGGCAGAGCAGCTTGTCGGCGTAACCATGCAGGAAAAAGGCGTATCACGCGTCGTTGCCGTAGACATCAAGCAGGCGTTGGAAATGGCTGAACCGAATTGAGGTAAGAATAAAGGCCGTCTGAAAGAATGAGGAAGAAATCTATCATTTCATCTTCCCATTTTTTTAGACGGCCTTTTTGTATTGGATAAAGCGTTATTGTTTCGACGTATTATCTTTGGCGCGTTGAGGCTGCCCCGAACGTTGGTTGCTACGGTTGACGGCATCGCGCCATGCTTTGCGTTCGGCTTCGATTTTGGCGGCTACTTCGTGAACCATGGTTTCTTGTTTTTTGACGGCCGGCTCTTTGGGTGTGTTGTCGGAAAAGTGGAGGCCGTACCACAAGGCGGCGAAAATGCTGCAGACGAAGATCACGGCGATCAAGCCGACGATGGCCTGTTTGCCGGCTAGGGGTTTTTCGGGGGGAGGGACGAGAACGTCAAAGCAGTCGGCGCAATCGAGGGCGAAGCAGACGTTTTCGGCTTCTTTGCGGCCGCGCCGGCCTTCTGTGATGTTGAAGGAGATGTGTTGCCCTTCGGCCGGTAGGCGGGTAAGGGTGGTGAAGGCAGCAAGGGCAAGAAAGATTTCTTGGCCTGTGTCTTCTATGGTAGCGGCGCCGAAGCCGCGCTTGCTGTTCCAGCGAGTAATCGTTCCGTAATAGCGCATAATGTATGTGGGGATATTATTATAGGTAACAGTTTTTCTTTTGACTGATTTTAAATCAAAAAGTTTAGTTATTGTCTTAATTTTACACTAGATTTGGCTTGTTGGAAGAAGGCGGGCCGTCTGAAGGATTTCAGACGGCCTGCATGGTTTATGCCTATTTATTAAGCACTTTTTGGAAGGTGTCGATCAGGTGTTGCGCAATGGCACGGCTGCCGAATTGTTGCAGGCAATCTTGGCGCAAGCGGACGGGATCGTAGTGTGCATGGTTTTCGTATAGGGTGAGCAATGCTTTGGTCAGTTCCGGTATGTTTTCGATTGGCACCAGCAGGCCGTTGTCGGATGTGACGATGGATTCGGGGCCGCCGCAGCGTGTGGCGATGACGGGCAAACCTTGCGACAGTGCTTCGATATAGACGACACCGAAGGTCTCGGTACGGCTGGCGAGGACGAATGCGTTGCTGTGGCGCATAAGGTCTAGGGTTTGGTCGGTGGTCAATGCGCCGGTAAAGGTAACGGCGTGGTTGATGCCCAAGTCGCTTGCCAGTTGTTTCAGACGGCCTTCTTCTGCGCCGCCGCCGCCGATTTTGAGTTTAAGTTGCGGATAGGTTTTGAGTGCTTCGGCAAAGGCAGGCAGGAGCAGGTCGTGGCCTTTGAGGTGGCGCAGGTGGGAGACGCTGCAGAAGGTGAAGTCTTGATGGTTTTTTTCGGGGAACTCGAAATCCTGTTCAAAATTGCCGCCCAGCATATTGGGCAGGTATTGCCAGTCTGTACCGGCGTAGGTTTTTTCGAGAATGCGGCAGAAATCACGGCTGACGGCGAACCGTGCCGCGCTGTGGCACACGGCTTCATGCATGGACGGCCATTGGTTTTTGCGGACAAGGCCGCGTGAAATGGCGCTGCTGTGTTCGGTAATCACATAGGGAATGCCGTATTTTTTGAAGATGGCGCAGGCCAAAATGGCGGCGTAGTTGACGCAATGGGCGTGAATTACGTCGGGTTTGCCGTTGTCGGCGATATAGGCTTCAAAAGCTTTCATGCCTGCGTTGACCCAGCGGATGCGGTCGATGTCGACAACCGGGCAGCGCGGGAAGAAATACATGCTGTCGTAGGCGTAAGTGTTGAGTCCGCCTTGCTGATGGCGGCGCAGGCCGTAGAAGCGCGAGAAGATGGTTTTCGGCTGGCTTCTCAAATAGCGAAACATGGGTACGACCATGCCGATTTTCATGCCTTCGCGTTGCAGGGCTTGGGCTTGAAGGCGGAAAAAGATTCCGTCCACGTCGGTTTCGGAAGAGGGGTACCAAGAGGGGATGACGACAATATGCATGATGTGTTTTTTATAGAAGTAGATAACGGCGAGGCCGTCTGAAAAGAAAAGATATCTTTCAGACGGCCTTTTGTATATTTAGTTCAATCAGTTGCCGGCAACCGTCATTTTGGAAACCAAGACGGAGCCGATTTGGTTGGACGAACGGCGTAATGCGTCGTCTGCCACGCCAATGATGTCGCGGTACATATCCTGTAAACGTCCGGCAATGGTGATTTCCTGAACCGGATAGGCAATGACGCCGTTTTCCACCCAAAATCCGGCCGCGCCGCGCGAGTAGTCGCCGGTAATGGTGTTGACACCTTGCCCCATCAATTCGGTAACCAGCAAACCTGTTCCCATTTCTTTCAATAGGTCGGCCTGCGTGGCATGGGTGTGGTTCAGATACAGATTGTGCGCGCCACCTGCGTTGCCCGTTGTCTGCATACCGAGTTTTTTCGCGCTGTAACTGCTGAGGAAATAGCCTTCGACTATGCCGTCTTTCACCACAAAACGCGGCTGCGTGGCCACGCCTTCAGCATCGAAATAAGTGCTGCGGAACGAGCGCAGGATATGCGGCTCTTCACGAAGGCTGAGAAACTCGGGCAGCACCTGTTTGCCGATGCTGTCAATCAGGAAGCTGCTTTGGCGGTAGAGCGCGCCGCCGCTGAGTGCGCCGATAAGGTGGCCGATTAAGCCGACGGCGACAGTGGTGTCGAACAGTACGGGATAGCTGCCGGTCGGAACGCTGCGGCTGTTCAGACGGCGTAAAGTCCGTTCGGCCGCGGTTTTGCCGATGAGTTCGGGTGTGTCCATGTCTTCGTGACGGCAGGAAGAATCGTACCAATAGTCGCGCTGCATGCCGTGTTCGTCGCTGGCGACCACGCTGCAAGAAATGCTGTGGTGCGTGCTTTGCTGGTGTGCGGCAAAGCCGTGGGTGTTGCCGTAAACGTATTGGTAATGGCCGGTATGAACCGATGCGCCTTCGGAGTTTTCAATGCGTTTGTCCGTTGACAGCGCGGCCTGTTCGCATTGCTTGGCCAAATCAATGGCGGATTCGGTACTCAAATCCCATTCGTGGTAGCGGTCGAGGTCGCCGATATGGGTTGCCATCAAGGCAGCATCGGCAAGGCCGGCGCAATCGTCTTCGGCGGTATAGCGCGCAATATCGATGGCGGCTTTGACCGTATCTTGCAGGGCGCGTTCGGAGAAGTCGGCAGTGCTGGCGCGGCCTTTGCGTTGGCCGACATAGACCGTAATGTCTAAAGATTTGTCTTGTTGGAACTCGATTTGTTCGATTTCGCCCAGGCGCACGCTGACGCTTTGGCCGAGCGACTCGCTGAAATCGGCTTCGGCCGAGGTGGCGCCGGATTGTTTGGCCAAATCCAGCGTGTGTCCGCACAAGCGCAACAGCTCGTCCGGTGTGTGGTTAAACAGCATAAAAAGGTTTCCTGACAGGGTTTTGCGGCATTTTAACCGTTTCAGACGGCCTCTGCAAAAATCGAACGGAAAGGCCGTCTGAAAACTGATAAAATAGGCAGATTCAGAAAATCAGGTAAACACAATGTTTGAACAAGAAGACGAATGGGTCAGCAAAACCCAAATGAAAAAGCAAATGAATGATTTGCAGGCTTTGGGTATGGAATTGACCAAGCTCTCCAATGATACGCTGAAAAAAATCGGCTTGGACGAAGAGCTATTCGAGGCCATCGCCACCTATAAAAAAATCACGTCCAACAGCGCGCTCAAACGCCAAGCCCAATTTATCGGCCGTCTGATGCGCGATACCGACCCCGCACCCATCGAAGCCTATTTGGCCAAACTGCGCGGCGACAATGCAGCACACAATGCCTTTTTGCAACGCGTCGAGCAGGCGCGTACCCGACTGTTGGCAGACGATGGCGCGATTCCCCAATTTATGGCCAATTTTCCGCAAGCCGATGCCGGTAAATTGCGCACCTTGATCCGCAACACCAAAAAAGAGCAGGAGCAAAACAAACCGCCGAAAAACTTCCGCGCGCTGTTCCAAGAAATTAAAGCAGTGATGGAGGCCGGTCAATCCGATGCTTCAGAAGAAGGGCAGGATTGGGAGGAATAAACCTTAAGGCCGTCTGAAAACGGATTGCGGTTTTCAGACGGCCTGTATCGTAATACCGAAGGAGGATGACCATGAAATTTCGCCGCTTTGTACCCGCTTTGTTAATCAGTGTACTAACCCTGAATGGTTGTACTGCTTTTCTTTGGGGAGGGAACAACCCGTTCCATAAAACCACAACCGAAAAAACCGTTGCCAAAGACAAGATTCACGCATTTGGCGTGGTTGCCAAAGACAATACGCAATTGGAAACAGGCAGCTTGGTCATGATGGGCAAAAAATATTGGTTTGTCGTTAATCCTAAAGATTCGGCCAAGTTGAAGGCGGTCTTGGATGTTAAATTGGACAAACAGTTTCAAATGGTTCAGCAAAACCCAAGATATGCGTATGAGGCTTTGCCGGTCGAATTGAAATCCCCTGAAGCGCAAACTTTCCGTTCAAAATTCTGCCTGCGTTACGATACTCAAAAAGCCGCCGAGATTGCCAAGTTGAAACAGCTGGCGTTTAAGCCGGTCGAGCTCGATGACAAAACTGTCTACACGCGGTGTATTTCTACCGAAGGTCATTATTACGCAACGCCGAAAAATGTTGCCGAAGACCGCCGTTTTGATACTGCCGTCCCGGTCAGAATTTATTATACGGAAACCAAAAAAAGCACAGACGTTCAGAAGTTGACGGAGAATATCCTGCAAACACCATTTACATTGGCTTTGGACGCAGTCGGCGCAGTGATAGCAGTCCCCTATGTCGTAGTCAGTGAAATTATCGATGCTTCACGCAAATAATATCCAAGGCCGTCTGAAAACGGATTGCAGGTTTCAGACGGCCTCCTCCTTAAAATAAACGCTTAAAAATATTAATTTTTTCTCTTTAAACCCACACACCATGTCCGTCAAAATCCAAACACGTTCCATTAATCCGACTGTTTTCAACGACTTGCTCACTGCCGGTACCGATCCTTTGATTGCGCGGCTATGTGCTGCGCGTGATGTGCAAAGTCCGGCTGAGTTGGACGACAAGCTTGCTGCGCTTTTGCCGTATCAAACGCTGACAAACTGCGAAGCCGCCGCCGGCCGTTTGGCAGATGCGGTCGAGCGCAAGGAAAAAATCCTGATTGTCGCCGACTACGATGCCGACGGAGCGACGGCGTGTGCCGTCGGTATGAGCGGTTTGGCGGCGATGGGGGCGAAAGTGGATTTTCTTGTGCCCAACCGATTTGAACACGGCTACGGTTTAACGCCAGAGCTGGCTGAAATCGCGGCAGAACAAGGTGTGGATTTATTGGTAACGGTGGATAACGGTATCGCCAGCATTGCAGGCGTGGCGCGTGCGCAGGAGTTGGGTTTGGATGTGATTGTGACCGACCACCATCTGCCTGCCGAGACCGTACCCGACTGCATCATTGTCAATCCGAACCAAAAAGGCTGCGGTTTCCAAAGCAAAAGCTTGGCGGGCGTGGGCGTGATTTTTTATGTATTGATGGCTTTTCGTGCCGAACTGCGCCACCGCAATTATTTTTCAGACGGCCTGAAAGAGCCGAATCTGGGCGACTTCTTGGATTTGGTCGCACTCGGCACCGTCGCCGACGTCGTCCCCCTCGACCACAACAACCGTATCCTCGTGTCGCAAGGTTTGAAACGGATGCGTTCGGGCAAGATGCGCCCCGGTATCCGCGCTTTGTTTGAAGTGGCGCGGCGCGATTGGCGCAAGGCGCAGCCGTTTGATATGGGCTTTGCGTTGGGGCCGCGCATTAACGCCGCCGGACGGCTGGACGATATGTCGGTCGGTATTGCCTGTCTGTTGGCGCAAGATGATGCCGAAGCGCAGGAACTGGCAGCTCAGTTAAACAACCTCAATATCGAGCGCCGCGAAATCGAGCAGTCTATGCTGCAAGATGCGCTGAATGATTTTCCTGAAACCTTGCCTCCAGGTCAGACGACTTTGGTGGCGTATCGCGACGACTTCCATCAAGGCGTGGTCGGCATCGTGGCCAGCCGCCTCAAAGACCGTTTTTATCGTCCGACCATCGTGTTTGCGCCTGCCGACAACGGCGAAGTGCGCGGTTCGGGTCGCTCCATTCCCAATCTGCACCTGCGCGATGCTTTGGACTTGGTGTCCAAACGCCATCCCGATTTGATTTTGAAATTCGGCGGACACGCAATGGCGGCGGGTTTGAGCATACTTGAACACAATATTCCCGCGTTTCAGACGGCCTTTGAAGAAGCCGTGCGCGAGATGGTGTGCGAAGACGATTTGTCGCAAACCTTCATCACCGACGGCAGCCTGCCTGCACGCGACATTACGCTGGAACAGGCGCAGAACCTTGCCAAACACGTTTGGGGGCAGGGCTTCGCGCCGCCGAGTTTTACCGATGAATTTCACGTCATCCGCCAGCAGCCGTTGGGCGCGGAAGGCAAACACAAAAAAGTCTGGCTGCAAAAAGACGGCTACGAATTTGAAGCCATGTTTTGGCGTTGCAGCGAAGACATTCCCGAATACATCCGCACGGTGTACCGCCCCGTTGCTAACGAATGGCGGAATAACCTCGAATTGCAGCTTTATATCGACTACTGGGAAGCCGCGTAAGTAAAGGCCGTCTGAAAAATGAAGAAACAAAAACCTTGGCTCGGCTTTTCATTGGCGCTGCTTGCCACCATGACTTGGGGCTCGCTGCCGGTTATCGCCCAACAGGCATTAAAAGCCGTCGATGCGCCCACGCTGGTGTGGATACGCTTTTTAGTGGCTTCGCTGGTGTTGTTTGCGTTGTTGGGGCTGACCGGCAAGCTGCCGAGGCCGTCTGAATTTTCGAAGCAAACCTTATTTTTATTGGTGCTGGGCATTATCGGTATTTCTGCCAACTTTGTTCTTGTTGCCATGGGTTTGCACTATATTTCGCCGACAACCACGCAGGTATTGTGGCAGCTCTCGCCCTTTACCATGATTTTGGTCGGCGTTGGCGTGTTTAAAGAAGCCTTTACGCATTGGCAAAAAATCGGCTTGATGCTTTTACTGACGGGTTTGGTCATGTTTTTCAACGACAAATTTGGCGAACTTTTCAGCTTGGGCAGCTACGCGGTCGGCGTGATGATGGCGGCTTCGGGCAGCATGATTTGGGTGTGCTACGGCGTGGCGCAAAAACTTCTGTCCAAACATTTCAATTCGCAACAAATCCTGTTGATGATTTATTTTTGCAGCAGCTTTGTTTTCCTGCCGTTTGCCGAACCATCGCAAATCGCCCATATCGGCAATCCGTTTTTATGGGGCTGCTTTATCTATTGCTGCCTGAACACGCTGATCGGCTACGGTTCATTCGGCGAAGCGCTCAACCATTGGGACGCTTCAAAAGTCAGTATCGTCACCACGCTGATTCCTGTATTCACCATGATATTTTCCACCATCGGCCATCATCTCGCCCCCGATTATTTTGCCGCTTCGGATATGAATATCGTCAGCTATGTGGGTGCCATGGTGGTTGTGGCCGGGGCATTGCTGGCTGTAGCTGGAGAGAAAGTGATGGGGCTTTTTTTGAGAAAGATATAAAGCATTTATTGCGAAACAGAATAAACAAGGCCGTCTGAAACAGGTTTCAGACGGCCTTTATATTTTCTAAATCAGATTACTGTGAATCACCGAATCAATAGAAGCCTTCGCGTTCTTCACGGGTGCTGATGTAGATGTTTTTCACTTGGGTGTAGGCGGCGAGCATCATTTTGTGGGTCTCGCGGCCGATACCTGAAGTTTTGTAGCCGCCAAACGGCGCACCGGCAGGCAGGCGGTTGTAGCAGTTTACCCAAACGCGGCCGGTTTCCAATGCGTTGGAAACGCGCAGGCAGCGGTTGATGTCGGTACTCCACACTGCGCCGCCCAAGCCGTATTCGCTGTCGTTGGCCATTTTGATGACTTCTTCTTCGGTTTTGAATTTAATCACGGTGGCAACCGGGCCGAAGATTTCTTCTTGGGAAACACGGGCTTCGTTGCTGGCCTCAATCAAAGTCGGTTCGACAAATTCGCCTTTGCCCAATTCGCCTTCGATTTTTTTACCGCCGGTAATGATGCGGCAGCCTTCTTGTTCACCGATTTTGACGTATTTCAAAATGGTCTCGAGTTGACCGGCATTGACTTGCGAACCCATTTGGGTGTCGTCTTCCCAAGGCAGGCCGACTTTGATTTTTTTGAATTCTTCAGCCAACGCATTGACGAATTTGTCGTAAATGCCTTCTTGTACAAAAATGCGCGAACCGGCGCAGCACACTTGACCTTGGTTGAACAAAATACCTTTTTGCGCGCCTTCGAGGGCTTTGTCGAAAGGCATATCGTCAAAGAAGATGTTGGCAGATTTTCCGCCCAATTCCAAAGTGGACGGAATCAGCAATTCGGCGGCGGCGATACCGACGCGGCGGCCGACTTCGGTTGAGCCGGTAAAGGCCAGTTTGTTGAAGCCTTTGTGGTGGAGCATGTATTCGCCGGATTTGGAACCGCGGCCGGTAATCACGTTCAACACGCCTTTAGGCAGCAAGTGGTTGATTTTTTGAGCGAGGGACAACAGGCTCAATGAAGTGCTGGAAGAAGGGTGGATGACGATGGTACAACCTGCGGCCAATGCCGGAGCGATTTTCCATGCGGCCATCAAGAATGGAAAGTTCCAAGGAATGATTTGGCCGACAACGCCGATCGGTTCGCGCAAAACGATGGATAGGTCTTCGGCGTCAAGCTGGGTTGCCGTGCCTTCTTCGCCGCGGATGACGCTGGCGAAATAGCGGAAATGGTCGGAAGCCAAAGGTACGTCGGCGGCGCGGGTTTCGCGGATGGGTTTGCCGTTGTCCAAGGTTTCTTGCAGGGCGAACAATTCGGCGTTTTCGTCAATCACATCGGCGATTTTATTCAAAATGGCCGCGCGTTCGGCAGTCGTGGTTTTACGCCATGTTTTGAATGCTTCTTGGGCAGCGGCCACGGCAGCATCGACATCGGCGTCAGATGCGTCTGTGAACTTGGCCAATTCATCGCCATTGGCAGGGTTGTAAGAGGATAAAAGTTTGCCTTCGCTACCTTTCGTCCATTCGCCGTTGATTAAAAGGCCGTATTCTTTATCAAACACATTTAAATCTTTTGCCATAATGCTGTCTCCTTAATGAATGGGAATAGGTGTTTTGACACCATGAAAAACAGCTTATGCTTTTTTCTTTTTAAGTTCAAGTACTAAAAATGAGAATATTCTCAAAATTTACATTTACAATGTTATCTCATGTAGCAGGCCGTCTGAAAAATAAAGGATTTGATTGAAATGAAAGTCCATTTGTTAATGTATTTAAAGATTTATACGGCTTAAATAGATTTTGTTATGGTATAACATTATAACTTATTGTTTTAAAAAAGATTATGGGTTGACGGCTTCGGATATGGGGAGTATTCTCATTCATAGCTAAATAGTTTTTCAACACCCTAGGAGACGCTCCATGAAAATGCATGCTGTGGTAGTAAACAAAGATGTAGCAGGTGATGTAGAAGTTGTTGAACGCGAACTGCGTCCGCTGGAATACGGCGAGGCGTTGGTGGAAGTCGAGTATTGCGGCGTTTGCCACACCGACTTGCACGTTGCGGCAGGCGATTACGGCGACAAACCGGGTCGCGTGTTAGGACACGAAGGCATCGGTTTGGTTAAAGAAGTTGCCGACGGTGTGAAAAATCTGAAAGTCGGCGACCGTGTCAGCATTGCATGGCTGTTCCAAAGCTGCGGTTCTTGCGAATACTGCAATACCGGCCGCGAAACCTTGTGCCGCTCCGTATTGAACGCAGGCTATACTGCCGACGGCGGCATGGCAACCCACTGTATCGTGAGTGCCGATTACGCGGTCAAAGTTCCTGAAGGTTTGGATCCTGCGCAAGCTTCCAGCATTACTTGTGCCGGCGTAACTACTTATAAAGCGATTAAAGTTTCCGGCGTTCGTCCGGGCCAATGGATTGCGATTTACGGCGCAGGCGGTTTGGGCAACTTGGCGGTTCAATACGCGAAAAAAGTATTCGGCGCACACGTTGTCGCCATCGACATCAACGATGAAAAACTGGCATTCGCTAAAGAAAGCGGCGCTGATTTAGTCATCAATGCCGCCAAAGAAGATGCGGCTCAAGTCATCCAAGAGAAAACCGGCGGCGCACACGCAGCCGTTGTGACAGCCGTATCCGCTGCCGCCTTCAATTCAGGCGTTAACTGTGTCCGCGCCGGCGGCCGTGTCGTTGCAGTCGGCTTGCCGCCTGAGTCTATGGATTTGTCTATCCCACGTTTGGTATTGGACGGCATCGAAGTGGTCGGCTCTCTGGTTGGTACCCGCAAAGATTTGGAAGAAGCATTCCAATTCGGGGCAGAAGGTTTGGTTGTGCCTAAAGTCGAATTGCGTGCTTTGGATGAAGCGCCTGCCATCTTCCAAGAAATGCGCGAAGGTAAAATTACCGGCCGTATGGTGATTGATATGAACAAAGAGTGCAGTTGCATTCATCACTAATCAAATGATTCCGTGACAAAAAGGCCGTCTGAACAATTTCAGACGGCCTTTTTTATTGGATTGGATAACTTAAAGCGCAAAACCGCTTTCAAATACGCGGATTTCTCCACTGACAGGATCGATAAACTCTATTTTTTTAGCCAGAAGTTTTAAAGGTTTGTCGTAGTCTTCATCACCGGCCGCCAATGGGGTAGGGTAAAGCGCATCGTTCATCAGCGGCATATTCAAACTCATCATATGCACGCGGAGCTGGTGTTTCTTTCCGGTATGCGGCGTGAGGCGGTAGAGGCTGAAGGCGCCGCGGTTTTCGATAAGCTCGATGGTTGTGTGGGCGTTGGGTTCGCCTTCCGTTTCACGCGTGAGAAAGAATTTTTCGCCGCGTTCCATTCGGGATGAAATATCCAGCGGATAGTCCAAATCCGTCCGCGTCGGCGCCACCGCTTCATAGGTTTTTCGGACGGTTTTTTCTTGGAACATGGTCTGATAACCACGACGCGTGGCAGGGTTGAGCGAAAGCAGCATAACGCCTGCCGTATCTTTGTCCAAGCGATGAATCGGCGTAATGTCTTCAACATTCAAATGCTGCAATTCCGGCCGCAGACGCAGGCGCGTGAGCAAGGTTTCCCGCAAAAACCTGCCGCTGGGGATGACGGGCAGAAAATGCGGTTTGTCCACTACAATCAAATGCTCGTCAATATGCAAAATCTTTTCTTCAAACGGAATACGCGGCTCGCTCTCACGGCTGGTTTCACGGTAATAAAACATCGTCTTGCCGGGTTCGAACAAGGTATTCTCATCAAACGGCACGCCATCCGCGCCCACCACAAAACCGCTGTTCAGCCGCCGCCGCCAGTTTTCTTCGCCGACAAAGGGAAAATGAGCGCATAGAAAATGCAGCAGCGGCAAGCCGTAAAACTGCTTTTCATGCGGCAAAACCAAGTAGCTGGGTTTGACACCGTCTAAAAGGGGGAGGGGATTGGTACATTTTTTCATGCGGCGGATTGTACTCGGTTTTTAGGATTTTTTCAGACGGCCTTGTTTATATGGAAAATAAACTTCTAATAATAGATATGTATTGATGCAGGTTTTGTGTTTAAATAGCCTCTATAAATGGAACCAGATAAACTGGTTTTGTTTGAGCTTGCTTTTATGGCATGAATTAAAGAAATGATAAAGAAGCAATTTTTGAGAAAAGGAGAATATTATGCAGAGAAAAATCGGCATAATCATCATGTTATCCGTATTTTCCGTATCCTCTATGGCGGGAGGGGAAGTTCAGCTTGGCAAGAGTAAGGCATACGATAATGAGTATGAACTTGTGGCAGAGCATGAAGTCAATGAAGAAGGTTCACAATTAAATCAAGACGAGTATGCCGCACATCCAATACGCAACGATAGCGGCGTCATGCAGTCAGGAAAAGCAGCTTCAGGCAGACAAGCTGTTTCCCAATACGGAAAACCTAATTTGCCGCCTGTCCGCTTAAATCCGCATCCTTCACGACCTTGATTTCAAAATCAAAGGGTTGCTTCATTTGTTTCGGCAGCCCTTTTGTTTTGTCGGCTCACTCACATTTTTGTTTGCGCAAAACAAGTTTGTAATCGGTTTTGATGCTGGTTTGATCGCCAATCATCTTAAAATCATCTATTAAACAACGGTTTTTCGTATATTTCAACGTGAAATCTGCACCGACCCTATGGCCGTCAAATTGTTTAAATGTTGCCGGACGGTATAGGGAGAAGTGACCTTGATTTGCAAAGTTTTATGGAAGTTATCAGGATGATCCTGACCAAAGCCCAAGTAGTAATGTATCGGCATGTCACATCCCATCTCCATATCGGGTTGCTTACGGATATTTGTGTCGAATTTATTGAATTGTCGGATGATTTTTTGCAATTCAAGCGTAGTAACACGATTGTGTTCAGAGCCTAAATCCACTTTGGTCAGGTAAACCTTTTTGACTAAATCTATTTTCGTTTGATTATTTGTGGCCTTATTTGTAGCCATTGCTTGGGAGAAAAAGGGAGGGTAGTTTTTTCATATTGGGCAACTACTGGATGCTGAATCCCAATATCTCCTTCGCCGCCAACGACAGGATCAGCCTCACAGGCGGCATCCAATGGCTGGGCAAGCAGCCCGACCGTCTGGACGGCAAAAAAGAATCCGCAAGGAATACATCTACCTACGCCCATCTCGGCGCAGGCTTCGGCTTCTCCAAAGCCACGTCTTTAAACGCATCCGCACGTTTCAACGCTTCAGGGCAGAGCAGCTCCGAACTGAAATTGGGCGTACAGCATACGTTTTAAGCAGATTTTGATTTTCCAACGTTGTAATCCAAAGGAGTTGTTATGAAAAAACAAATCACCGCAGCCGTGATGATTTGACGATGATTGCCGCTCCGGCGATGGCAAACGGCTTGGACAATCAGACATTTGAAAACCAAGTATTCCATACGCGGGCAGATGCGCCGATGATGCAGTTGGCGGAACTGTTGTCGTAAGAGATGAGAGAGACTGAGTGGGCTTTTGCTCCTTGGGTAGCCGGCGGTATTACAGGAGGCATATGGGGAGGTGCCGGCTATGCATGGGGTGCCTATCAGGGTCATTACAAATGGGACAATGCCAAATGTGCAGGTAACGTAGCAACAGGTGCTGTCATTGGCACATCATTTGGTACTGTGGGGGCAATTGCCAGTGGAGGAGTCAAATTTATTCCCAGCCTGACAAATGCAGGAGCAAACATATGGAGAGTAAATAGTACACTTGCCAACAATGGTGCAAATCGCGTATGGTGTAGATAAATCATAACAAACAGGTAATGAATTAAAGACATTACCTGTTTTTACAGAAACTTTTAAAATGGATGATTTGATTGCAGCTTTTTTAGGCTATTTATCAGGTAAATATAGCGAAGGGAAAATAAGCAGATTAAAAATATCTCTAACGGCAGGAAGTATTTTCTTTGCAGTATTCTTTATTCATGACCTGATAATTTTTATTATTGATGGAAATAAGGAAAATCTTTGGAATTTTATTACTGAGATAATGAAAGATTTATTTTTATTTTCCTGTTCTGTTATCTTATTATGTTATTTTTTGTTATTTATTGCCGAAACAGTTGGGGAAATAATGAATAAAATTAAATAAAATATTTGAAGAATAAGCTAACCGGTATGGCCATTAAGAAAAAAAACCTAAGTTTTTGATTTTTAATAATTTTATTAATTATTTATCTTGGGTTTGAAATACTGCAATCAGGAGGCTAAAACTTTCATTATAATGGTAAGCATATATTTCATTATTTTAATTTCATCAAAAAATGAAATTCAAGATTATGCATACCGCCAATAGTTTTCTTGATTGTTTTGTATATTTATCTGATATATCAACATCTCTCTATCTTATTCCGAAATTTATTGTTGAAACTTGCATTAAAAACTATACAATATTATGAAAAACAAATATATTTTAATAAAACAGCAATTGGTATAACTGCCATATTTATATTTTATCTTATAATTCAAGAAAGCAGCGGCAAAACTGAAAAACCATCATATTTCTTGATGGCCATGTTTCTAAACTCGCTTTGGTTTGAAGAAAATAAAACAGTTATGGCTGCCGTTACGGCAATGATTGCCGTCTACTTTATATTTGTTGCACTATCCGATTAATAAGCAAACAAAAAAGGCTGCTTGGAAATTTCAGGCAGCCTTTCAGGAGGATTTTGATGGAACATTATCTCCTCCCCAAGAATTTGTTATGAAAAAAAACAAATCACCGCAGCCATGATGATTCTGACGATGATTGCTCCCGCAATGGCAAACAGCTTCGACAATCAGACATTTGAAAGCCAAGTGTTCCACACGCAGGCAGATACGCCTATGCAGTTGGCGGAGCTTTCTCAGAAGGAGATGAAGGAGGCTGAAGGGGCGATGGCGCCGTTGGTGGCACTTGGGTATTTAACTATGATAGGTACTTTTGTTGCTGCAAGATATGCTACCCCAGTAGTTCGAGGGCTCATATTTTTTATGGACGCCAATTGGCTAAGACTCCAAAATAATTAGAATTTGTTGCGGGCTTGGGCAATAATTGCCCAAGCATATTGTGTATTTTAAGAGGGGTAGCGATGATAATTGAATTTGAAATTGATAGTACTAATAACGAGCAGGTTTCTTTTTTAAAAAATAGCCGTTGGTCAAGTTCTGAAATTATAAGAAAATTTCCAAATAATAAATTATTTTTTTCAAAAAATACGCTGCATTATAATAATGCGGACAAATTACTGTGCAGAACAGTCATTTTTCCGGAAGGGACGATTCTTTCCTACGAAGAGAATTCTAAAAAATTTAATTTACAGGTAAAAAATGCACAAAAAAATAATATTAAGTTGCAAGGTGGATATACACCTTCCACCGAACTGGTTCATGTAGTTCATAATCTTTGCTTGTTAGGAAATGTAGTTCTCCGTATCATAGGAGATAATACTGATCTGAATAATATGGAAAAAATAGAACTTAATTTTGAGAAGTTTGATAAGTATTTTTTTATATCGGAAGATATGGAAATAGTGTTTATAAATAAATAAACCAATTTCCAACCAAACCTGCTATCGGTTTGGTTGGAAGCAAGAGGAGGTAAGGTAGTGTTTCCTGTTATTTTCTTTTCGACATTGGGCTGTATTTTAGTATGGATAAAAGATATGCCTAAAATAAAATCAAAAAAAATTTTGGGAAGATCCTTATATATTATAGGAATAATAAATGTAATAATCGGCTATGTATTAATTAAAAATATATTAGTTTCTGTTTCGGATGAAGTTGGAATAAAATATCTTGCAATATATTTATCAAATATTTTTTTTTGGACAATCCTGATGATGGTATTCGTAAAAAGACTGTCTAAGAAGCGGTAAGGGCAGTAGGTCATGGTGCAACATGGTTTGCCCCTAATACCTGTTATATCCCTTACTATTTATACTATTAAGAATAATTATGTAAGAGGTCGTCTGAAAACCTTTTCAGACGACCTTTTACATATATCTTTAGAATGTATGATGATGTTTAAACGTATTTTTCTGTCAGTGCCTATTGCCGTTTCTTTATCCAATCCTCTGAATGCTGCACCTATGTTTAATGATAATCCTGTTGTTTACGGAAAAATCAAAGTGCAAAGTTGGAAAGAGAGGCGCGATTTCAATATTGTGAAGCAGGATTTGGATTTTTCCTGCGGGGCGGCTTCGGTGGCGACGCTTTTGAACAATTTTTACGGGCAAAAGCTGACGGAGGAAGAAGTGTTGAAAAAGCTGGATAAGGAACAGATGCGCGCGTCGTTTGAGGATATGCAGCGCATCATGCCTGATTTGGGTTTTGAGGCGAAAGGCTATGCCCTGTCTTTCGAGCAACTCGCGCAGTTGAAAATCCCCGTCATCGTGTATTTGAAATACCGCAAGGATGATCATTTCTCGGTATTGCGCGGCATAGACGGCAATACGGTTTTGCTTGCCGACCCGTCGCTGGGTCATGTTTCCATGAGCAAGGCGCAGTTTTTAGATGCTTGGAAAACCCGTGAGGGAAATTTGGCAGGTAAGATTTTGGCTGTCGTACCGAAAAAAGCGGAGACGATTTCAAATAAATTGTTTTTTACACATCATCCCAAGCGTCAGACGGAATTTGCAGTCAAACAAATCAGGCTACGGCGTGTAGAGTGAGTCAAAGGCCGTCTGAAAACTTTTTCAGACGGCCTTTTGATTTGTTCCCAATCTCACAAACCCTTAAAAATCAGCTATAATGCCCAACTATTTGATTTTCGCTTATCCCATATTGAAATGGCACAAAAAATTCAATCTGTAAAAGGTATGAACGACCTTTTACCTGTCGAACAAAAAGATTTCAAACTGACGGCTGCGTTTTGGCAGGCGTTTGAAGATACGGTCGGCCGTTGGACACGCGCTTACGGCTATCAGCAAATCCGTACGCCGATTGTCGAGCAAACCGGTTTGTTTGTCCGCTCCATCGGCGAGGAAACCGATGTGGTCGGCAAGGAAATGTACACCTTCTCCGATTCAAACGATTCTTTGAGTTTGAGCCTGCGCCCTGAAGGTACGGCTTCTTGTCTGCGTGCGGTGGTCGAACACAACCTTCTGTACAACAGCCCGCAAAAGCTGTGGTATATGGGGCCAATGTTCCGCCGCGAGCGTCCGCAAAAAGGCCGTTATCGTCAGTTCCATCAGGTCGGTATCGAGGCTTTGGGTTTTGAAGGGCCGGATATTGATGCGGAAATCATCGCGATGTCTGCCGACTTATGGGAGAAATTGGGTATTCGCGAATACCTGACTTTGGAAATCAACAGCTTGGGCAACCGTGAGGAACGCGCGGCACACCGTGCGGCATTGGTTGAATATTTGACCCGCTATGAGGCGCAACTGGATGAAGACAGTAAACGCCGTCTGAAAACCAATCCTTTGCGCGTTTTGGATACGAAAAATCCTGATTTGCAGGAAATCTGCAACGCGGCGCCGCGTCTGGTGGATTACTTGGGCGAGGCTTCGCAAAACCACTATGCACGCTTCAAGGCGATGTTGGACGGTTTGGGTATTCAATATATTGAAAATCCGCGCTTGGTCCGTGGTTTGGATTATTACAATCAGACGGTTTTTGAGTGGACGACCGACAAACTCGGCGCGCAGGCGACTGTGTGCGGTGGCGGCCGTTACGATGGTTTGATTGAAGAACTTGGCGGTAAGCCTGCGCCGTCTATCGGCTTTGCGATGGGTATTGAGCGCCTGCTGCTTTTGGTGAGCGAATACGGCTCACTGGAAGTGAACGCCGCGCCTGATGTCTATGCAATGCACCAAGGCGAAGGTGCGGACTTGCAGGTGATGAAATACGCGCAAGCCTTGCGCGCTCAAGGCTTCAATGTGATGCAGCATTCCGGCTACCAAAGCCTGAAGGCGCAAATGAAAAAAGCAGACAATAGTGGCGCACGCTTTGCCCTGATTGTGGCTCAGGATGAGCTGGCAAACGGTACGGTTACCCTGAAAGATATGAAGGGCAAGCACGAACAACAAACTGTTGCCGCCGCTGATTTGACAGACACTTTACAACAATGGAAGAACGCATAAATGGCAGCCCATTTGGAAGAACAACAAGAGTTAGACAACTTTAAATATTTTTGGAAAAAAACCGGCCGTTGGATCTTTGCCTTGCTGATCGTGGCGGCTTTGGGGTATTTGGGTTACACCATTTACCAAGGCCAAAAAACTTCAAAAGATCAGGAAGCCGCCGCCGTATTGGCGCAAATGGTGGAAAAGGCGCAGCAAAAAACCGACCCTAAAGCCATCAACGCCGATTTGGCCGAATTGCAAAAAAACTATCCTGATTCTATTTCGACAGCCCAAGCTACGTTGATGGTAGCGGCGACCGAGTTTGATGCCGGCCGTTATGATGTGGCGGAAGGTCATTTGAATTGGGTACTGAAAAACCAAAACGCACCGCTGGTTCAAGCTTTGGCAGCTCAGCGTTTGGGCGTTGTCCTCTTGCAGCAGAAAAAATACGATGCCGCCATCAATGCCCTGAATACTCAGGTTGAGGCTGATTTCGAGCCTTTGATGCTGGAAACCAAAGGCGATGTTTACGTTGCCCAAAATAAAACCAAAGAAGCCGTGCAAAGTTACGAAGCTGCTTTAAGCAAAATGCCGCAGACCGCAGTAGGCCGCGAATTGCTGCAAATGAAAATTGACAGCTTGAAATAAGTTTGTTTGAAATCAAGGCCGTCTGAAGTTGCAATGACTTTTCAGACGGCCTACACTTATCCTTATCAACCGTGTTTTTAATACACCTGCTTGTGTTCCGCTCCCGTTTTTAGGCGACACTTGACACAGAAAGACTCAATCATGAAACCAACCATCGCGCTTGTCGGCCGCCCCAATGTCGGCAAATCTACTTTATTCAACCGTTTGACGCGCACCAAAGACGCGCTTGTGCATGACCTGCCCGGCCTGACGCGTGACCGACATTACGGTCATGGCAAAGTCGGCAGCAAACCTTATTTGGTCATCGATACCGGCGGTTTTGAGCCGGTTGTGGACAGCGGCATTTTGCACGAAATGGCAAAACAGACCTTGCAGGCTGTCGATGAAGCCGATGCGGTTGTATTTTTGGTGGACGGCCGTACCGGCTTGACCCCGCAAGACAAAATCATTGCCGACCGTTTGCGCCAAAGCCCACGTCCTGTTTATTTGGCCGTGAATAAGGGCGAGGGCGGCAATAGGGCTGTGCTTGCCGCCGAGTTCTACGAGCTTGCCTTGGGCGACCCTTATGTGATTTCAGGTGCGCACGGCGATGGCGTGTATTATCTGATTGAAGATATTTTGGAAACCTTCCCCGAGCCTGAAAAGGAAGAGGAAGAAGCGAAACATCCTGTTTTTGCTGTAATCGGCCGTCCAAATGTCGGTAAATCAACCTTGGTAAACGCCATCCTCGGCGAAGAACGCGTGATTGCCTTTGATATGGCAGGCACGACGCGCGACAGTATCCATATCGATTTTGAACGCGAAGGCAAGCCGTTTACCATCATCGATACCGCAGGTGTGCGCCGTCGCGGCAAAGTGGATGAAGCAGTAGAAAAGTTCTCCGTTATCAAAGCCATGCAGGCAGTTGAAGCGGCAAACGTTGCCGTTTTGGTATTGGACGCGCAACAAGATATCGCCGATCAAGATGCGACGATTGCAGGTTTTGCTTTGGAAGCAGGCCGTGCTTTGGTGGTGGCAGTCAATAAATGGGACGGTATCAGCGAAGAGCGCCGAGAGCAAGTGAAACGCGATATCAACCGCAAACTGTATTTCCTTGATTTTGCTAAGTTCCACTTTATTTCTGCATTGAAAGAGCGCGGTATAGACGGTTTGTTTGAAAGCATTCAGGCTGCCTATAATGCGGCGATGATTAAGATGCCGACGCCGAAAATCACGCGCGTATTGCAAAGCGCGATCGAGCGTCAACAGCCGCCACGTGCTGGTTTGGTGCGTCCGAAAATGCGTTATGCCCACCAGGGCGGCATGAATCCGCCGGTGATTGTGGTTCACGGCAATTCGCTGCATGCCATTTCTGACAGCTACACACGTTATCTGACCCAAACGTTCCGCAAAGCCTTCAACCTGCAAGGCACGCCGCTGCGGATTCAATACAATGTTTCGGAAAACCCGTATGAAAATGCGGAAGACAAACCGAAGAAAAAACCGCTGCGCCGTGTCAGCCTGAGTAACCGTATTGAGAAACGCGAAGGCCGCAAGGAAGAGAAAAACCGCTTCAAGAAGAAAACCAAAGTCAGCGTGAAAAAACAATTCAGCAAATAAGCACAAAGGCCGTCTGAACAATTTCAGACGGCCTTTTTATAATGAAAAACAGCTTGTTAGAACTTCATGGCATATTTTCGATAGGATTTGCCGAATTTTAAAAAACATCAAATTTGAATTTGGAATTGTTGTGAATATGGAAATGAAACAGTCGGTTTGACGGGAAGTTCCCTTATTGCTGGATTCCTAAATGGTGTGATAGAAAAAAATAGTTGGTAATTTATCCTATTCGGGGCTACAATCCCATCAAACGCCGATTTTGGCGTCTTTACAATCATAATAATGGAGCTCAAGAATATGACAGCTAAAGGACAAATGTTACAAGATCCTTTTTTGAATGCGTTGCGTAAAGAGCACGTTCCGGTTTCAATCTACTTGGTAAACGGCATCAAGCTGCAAGGTCAAGTGGAATCATTCGACCAGTACGTTGTTCTGCTGCGTAATACTTCCGTCACTCAAATGGTTTACAAACACGCTATCTCAACAATCGTTCCTGCACGCGCAGTCAGCCTGCAACACGAAAACAAACAACCTCAAGCCGCTGCCGCAGCTGCTCCGGTTCAAGTTGAGACTGTGCAACAACCTGCCGAATAAATGATGTAACGCATTCCTGTTTTTCAATACCTTACCGCTTTTGCGGTAGGGTATTTTTATTTTCAGACGACCTTTATCATGCTGCTTGAAAACATTCTTCCCTTTGCACACTCCCTGTTACGACAAGCCTTAAAATCAGGCGGCCACGCTTTGGATGCGACGGCCGGAAACGGGCATGATACTTTGCTGTTGGCGCAGTTGGTTGGCGAGACGGGTAGGGTGTGGGCGTTTGATGTGCAATCTAAAGCACTGGCGCAAACCCAAGGCCGTCTGAAAGAAAACGGTGTAGATGGTCGGGTAGTCCTGATACATGACGGCCATGAAAACCTTTTGTCTTATATCGACGAGCCTCTAGATGCCGCAGTATTTAATTTCGGTTGGCTGCCAGGTGGCGATAAAAGCTGTACGACTGAAGCGGAAAGCAGCATCCGTGCGCTGACGGATACTTTGGGTTTGCTGAAAGAGGGCGGGCTTGCCGTGGCGGTATTGTATCCGGGGCATGAAGCCGGCCGAATAGAGGCTGAAGCGATTGTGCAATGGGCGGAAACTTTGCCGCAGGAAGCCTTTGCCGTGTTACGTTATGGCTTTGTCAACCGCCGCAATGCACCTCCCTATCTGCTGGCGATTGAAAAGTTGCGTCAGAAATAGATGTTTGCGGTAAAATAGCTGCTTTGTTTTTCAACCTTTAACATAAGAAACTGCCATGCAATATCTGTTTGTAAAATACAGCCATCAGATTTTCGTTGCCATTACCATCCTGTTGTTCAACATCCGTTTTTTCCTGCTCTGGCGTCATCCTGAGAAACCGTTGTCAGGCATTTGGAAAGCCATGCCGCATTTGAACGACACCATGTTGCTGTTTACCGGCTTGTGGCTGATGAAGATTACCCATTTTTCGCCGTTCAATGCGCCGTGGCTCGGCATGAAAATCCTGCTGTTGCTGGTTTATATTGTGTTAGGCATGATTATGATGCGTTCGCGTCCGCGTTCGCCGAAATTCTATATCATCTACGTTTTGGCCATGTCGTGTGTTGCCACGATTGTTTTCCTTGCCAAAACCAAAACGCTGCCGTTTTAAAAGAGGCCGTCTGAAATGTATCCGCATTTTGCCGTTATCGCTTTGGGCAGCAATCTTGCCAATCCTGCCGAACAGGTTCGCGCTGCTTTGGCCGAATTGGACGCGCATCCGCATATCCGGCTCGAAAAGACTTCTTCCTTGTATCTGACTGTGCCGGTCGGCTATGACGATCAGCCAGATTTTGTGAACGCGGTTTGTGCGGTGAAAACATCATTGGACGGCGTAGCGCTGTTGGCAGAGTTAAACCGCATCGAGGCCGAATTCGGGCGCGAACGTACCTTCCGCAATGCGCCGCGCACCTTGGATTTGGACATTATCGATTTTGACGGTATCCGCGGCGATGACCCGCATCTGACCTTGCCGCATCCGCGCGCGCATGAGCGCAGTTTCGTTATGTTGCCTCTGGCCGAAATCCTTCCGGATTTCGAGTTGGGCGAGCATGGCCGTGCGGCTGATTTGGCTCAGGCTTTGGGCGGACAGGGTATTCGCCTGCTGAAAGAATAAGGGCCGTCTGAAAAACGGACTAAAACAAGAAAGGGCGTGTTGGACACGCCTTTTTTGCTATAAAATATTGTTGGGAAACACATTACAAAGAGTTACTATGAATCCTCGTTATATTGTTGTCGAAGGCGCCATCGGTAGCGGCAAGACTGCTTTGAGCCGCCGCTTGGCAGAGCATTTCAGTGCGTTGCTGTTGTCGGAGAATCCGGATCACAATCCGTTTCTCATAAAGTTTTACAGCAATGTTTCCAATAATGGCTTGGCTGCCGAACTTTTCTTCCTGATGCGCCGCGCTGAAAGCGTGAATATTATTGAAGACCAATGTGCGCAAGGCGGAATGGTTGTGGCTGATTTTTTGCCGGAAAAAGACCGTATTTTTACGCCTATCGTTTTGAATGATGACGAGCAGCAGCTTTTTGCCGATATGAAGCAACGTATTCTGCCGCAATACGCAGAGCCCGATGTGGTGATTTATCTGCAAACAGCCGTCGAAAACAACCGCAAACGTCTGCAAAAACGTCACGAAGGCATTATCAGCTTGTTCCCCGAAGGCTATTTGGGACGGGTGCATGACGAATACAGCCATTTCTTCCATTTGTATCAAAGCGCGCCTTTGCTGACCGTCAATGCCGATGAGTTGGATTTGGCCGGCAATGACGACCACTTCCAGCTTTTGTTGCGCGCATTGGAAGATTTTCAAGGTACGCGCAGTTATTTGAATTTAAGCGAAAAATAAACGAAGGCTAGGTTTAGGCCGTCTGAAAGGAATAATATGTCAAAATATCAATTCACACTCCCATCTTCTTCCGGTAGCGATTTTAACTCCGCCGAACATTTGCCGTTGGTTGTCTATTTTTATCCTAAAGACAACACGCCCGGCTGTACCACCGAAGGCTTGGATTTCAATGCCCGATTGGAACAATTCAAAGCATTGGGCTATACCGTTGTCGGTATTTCGCGTGACGGCGTTAAATCGCATCAGAATTTCTGCGCTAAACAAGGCTTCCAGTTTGAATTGTTGAGCGATAAAGAAGAAACCGTCTGCAAACTGTTTGACGTGATCAAGCTGAAAAAGCTTTACGGCAAAGAATCCCTCGGCATTGAGCGCAGCACGTTTGTGTTGGACGAAAACGGCGAAATTGCCCATGAGTGGCGCAAAGTCAAAGTGGCCGGACACGCGCAGGAAGTTTTGGATACAATCTCTCAAGCCTCTTAAATAGGGCTTTGAAAACCTAAGGCCGTCTGAACGGATGTAAAGTTATGCCGTTCAGACGGCCTTTCAATACAGTTTGATGAGTATGGACGATTTAATAGACAAGCTGCTTGAATCCCTTTGGCTGCAAGACCGGCTCAGCCACAATACGCTGCAAAGTTACCGCCGTGATTTGGTTAAAATCGCAGAGCGTTTGGCCGAGTGCGGGCAGGATTGGTTGAGTGCTGATGAATTTGCCCTGTCTGATGCCGTGTATGCGGAGGGGGAAAAAAGCACGTCCCAAGCGCGGGCATTGTCGGCTTGCAAGCGTATGTACGGCTGGTTGGAAGAAACAGGCCAAAGAGCAGACAATCCCACCCGTTTTCTCAAGGCGCCGAAATCGGAACGCAAACTGCCCACGCTGATTACCGAAGCCCAAATCGACGCACTGCTGGCTGCGCCGGATGTGGAAACGCCGCATGGACTGCGCGACAAAGCCTTGCTTGAAGTCATGTATGCAACAGGTTTGCGCGTGACCGAAGCCGTCAAATTGACGCTCAGCGATATCGATTTACATCGCGGCAGTATCCGTACCATAGGCAAGGGCGACAAATTGCGTCTGGTTCCGTTGGGACAGGAAGCGGCATATTGGGTGGAACGCTATTGCAACGAATCGCGTCCGTTGTTGCTGAAAAACAAAATTTGCGACGAAGTATTTGTCAGCCAGAAACGCAGCGGCATCAGCCGTCAGCTTGCATGGATGATAGTCAAAGAATATGCCGAAGCGGCCGGTATTGCTTCGCTCAGCCCACACGGTTTGCGCCATGCTTTTGCCACGCATTTGGTCAATCACGGCGTCGATTTGCGTTCGGTCCAGATGATGTTGGGACATTCCGATATCAACACCACGCAGATTTATACCCATGTTGCCAATATCCGTTTGAAAAACATGGTCGATGAACACCATTCCCGTTCATAAATAAAGGCGGCATCTCGAAGATGCCGCTTTTTGTTATTGAGGCCGTCTGAAAGGTTATCAAAATTTAAAATTATAAAATATCAATCATAATATAAAATTTCATAGAAAAATTTCAAAACAAAAGGACAGTGCCAATATTGCAATGCAAACCGTTTTTATTTATATTTACGTTCAAGAATAAATCCTACTCTCAATTACAGAGGGTAACAAAATTATTGGAGCACATCATGTTTGTCTGCATCTGCAACGCCATTACTGACCACGACATCAAAGAGACCATCGCCGCCGGTGCAACCACCATGAGCGATTTGCAGGCTCAATTGGGCGTGGCGACTTGTTGCGGTTGCTGCGGCGAATTGGCTGCATCGTTTTTGACAGCAAGCAGTGCCCAAAATACCGTGACTGCAGGTATTAACGTTCAGTCTTAATTTCAGAATACACACAAAGGCCGTCTGAAGGCGTTATCTCGCGCCTGTTCAGACGGCCTTTGTTATGCCTGTATGGTTTGGCGGCATTTTGCTATACAATGGCCGCTTTTGTCCCTCCGAGAGTAACCGCCATGAAACTGACCTTGATGTTTCGGGAATATTGCAGCCTGTGCCACAAAATGCGCGAACAATTAAAGCCTTATCAGGAGCAGTTTGGATTTGAACTGGATATTGTTGATGTCGATGCCGATCCGGTTTTAGAAGAAAAGTACAATGAGCTGGTGCCTGTTTTGCTGGATGGCGATACCGAAATTTGCCATTGGTTTTTGGACGAGGAAAAACTGAAAGCGCATTTGAGTGCATAACAAACTGTTGACTATATTGTATTTCAGACGGCCTTTGGCTATTTATGCTGTCTGAACATTGATTTTATTATGACTGAAAAACTTTCTCCCGATGCGCTGATTGAAGCGGCGCTGTTGACACAAGTCGAACCCTTAAACGAAAAAGCCATGCGCGAATTGTGCGTGCCGCCGTTGTCGCAAGACAAGCTGATTGATGTGTTGGCGCAACTGAAGGCTCGCTGGCAGGACAGGGCTTTGCAACTGGTGCATACCCATGAGGGCTGGCGCTTCCAAATCGCCCAAGCCGCGTTTGAACGACTGGGCAGCCTGCAAGAGCAGCGCGCGCCGCGTTATTCCCGCGCCGTGATGGAAACGCTGGCGATTATTGCCTATCAGCAACCGGTAACGCGTGGCGATATCGAAGGCATACGCGGCGTGGCGGTGTCGCAAAATGTCATGCAAACCTTGCAGGATAGGGGCTGGATTGAAGTCATCGGCCACCGTGATTCTGTCGGCCGTCCGGCATTGTGGGCAACAACGGCAGCATTCTTAAGCGATTTGCGTTTGGAAAGTTTGGAAGAATTGCCGCCACTGACTGAATTGGGCGAGCTGGTGTTGCCTGATTTGATGGAAACGCCGCCGACAGGCGATGAGGAGGCTGAAGAAGCAGTAGAATCAGGAAGCAGACTGATTAACTGATTTGAATGTAAAGGCCGTCTGAAATAATTGTGTTTCAGACGGCCTTTGTGTTAGTTATTCTAGCGTTTTATAGTATTAAATGAACGCTTTATATCATTGAATAAGCCAGCCAGGGTAACAATATGGCGTGGTGCGTTTAGCAGTTTCTTAAAAAATAATTTGTTTAAAATAAATATCTTAGATAAATCATAAGAAAAATCTGATTTAAACTATAAAAAATCTTAGTTATAATCAGCTTATCTAAAGCTATTCCGCATGGTTGCGGGTAATTTACTAAGGAATACTGCAATGCTGTTGGCACTTTCTTTGCGTGATTTTGTCATTGTTGAAAACCTGAATCTTGATTTTCAAAACGGCTTTACCGTATTGACGGGCGAGACCGGCGCAGGCAAATCGATTACTCTGGATGCAATTGGCCTGTTGTTGGGCGATAAAGCCGATTACAGCCAAGTGCGCAGCGGTGCCAAAGAAGCGCAGTTGTCGGCTTTGTTCGACATCAGCGGTTTGTCTGAACTGAAAGCGCAGCTGCAGGAGCAAGGCCTTTTGGAAGAAGATGCGGAAGAGCTCAGCATCCGCCGTATTATCGATGCCAAGGGTAAAAGCCGCAGTTATATCAATAATCAGGCAGTAACATTGGCGCAGCTGAAGGCCATTGGCGAGCAGTTAATCGATATTCACGGCCAAAATGCCCATCATTCGTTGAATCAAGAGTCTGCGCAACGCGAGTTGTTGGACGCATTTGCCGGCAGCAAAGAGCAGGCAGAAACGGTCAAACAGCTTTATCAAAATTGGGTCAATGCGAAAAAGGCACTGCAAGAAGCACAAGAGCAGGCAGAAACCATGGCCATCGAACGCGAGCGTTTGGAATGGCAGTTTAATGAATTGAACCAATTGGAGCTCAAACCCAACGAATGGGAAACCTTAAGCCAAAGCCATGACAGCCTGGCGCATTCGGCCGAATTGCTGCAAACCGCCGAGCAGGTGGGCGACAGTATAGACGGAGACAACGGCATCCAACGTCAAATCTATCAATGCCAAAAACTGCTGGGCAATCTGCAAAACATTGAGCCGCGCTTTGCCGAGAGCCTGAATATGTTGGCAAGTATTGAAGCAGAATTGGGTGAAATCAGTGCCAATATGCGCGATGTGGCTGGTCGCAGCGACATCGATCCTAATGAATTGGCCGCACAAGAAAGCCGTATGGGCGAATTGATGAGTATGGCGCGCAAATACCGCATTGAGCCGGAAGAGTTGCCGCAAAAGTTGGCGGAAATCGACGAGCGCTTGCAAAACCTGCACGCGGCTGCTGATTTGGAAGCCTTGGAAAATGCAGTCGCACGCAATCTTGCCGAATACCATGAAGCCGCGCATATTCTCTCTGCCATGCGCCATCAGGCAGCCGGCCGTTTGGGTGAAGAGACCACCGAGCATATGCAACATTTGGCCATGAAAGGCGCACGTTTTGACATCGTCTTGTTGCCGTCTTCGCCGACCGCGCATGGTCTGGAACAGGTGCAATTCCAAGTGGCAGCGAATAAAGGCAATCCGTCCCGTCCTTTGAACAAAGTGGCTTCCGGCGGCGAATTGGCGCGTATCAGCTTGGCTTTGCAAGTGGTTGCCAGCCAATACACGCAAGTGCCGACATTGATTTTTGACGAAGTGGATACCGGTATTGGTGGCGGTGTTGCTGAAATGGTCGGTAAAGCTTTGCGTGCCTTAGGTAAAAAACATCAAGTCTTGGCGGTAACCCATCTTCCTCAAGTCGCCTCTTGCGGTGAAAACCATTGGCAGGTGCGCAAGCATAGCGAAGGCGAACAAACCGTTAGCGAAATCAGCGTCTTGAACCATCATCAGCGCATTGAGGAAATTGCGCGTATGCTGGGTGGCGAAATCATTACCGATACCACACGCAGCCATGCCGCCGAACTCTTGCATTTGGCAGCCGCCTAAAAGCTTCAAGGCCGTCTGAAAATAGGATTCAGACGGCCTTTTCTATATTTTGCCACCTTTTCAGGCAGGCAGAATACAAGGTATGATTATATCGTCTGTTTACAAGGAAATTTTGATGAAAGTCCTGTTTATCGCCGATCCGATGGCAAGTTTTAAAACCTATAAAGACACTACTTACGCCATGATGCGTGAAATGGCAAAGCGCGGTTGGCAGCTTTTTCATACCTTGAGCGGAGAATTGTCCGTCCGTGAAGGTTTGGTAGTGGCTCAGGCAGCGGCATTTGAGTTTGTCGGCGCGAAGAACGATGACGATCACGAATGGTTTAAAGCAGAGGCAAAAGTTCAGACGGCCTTGAAAGACTTCGATGCGGTCATTATGCGCACTGATCCGCCGTTTGATATGCAATATCTGTATGCAACCCAGTTTTTAACTTTGGCACAGCAGCAGGGCGCAAAAGTATTTAACAGCGGACAAGCAATGCGTGATTTCAATGAGAAATTGGCGATTTTGAACTTCAGCCAGTTTACCGCGCCGACTTTGGTTACCACACGTTCCGCCGATGTCCGTGCCTTTTTGAAAGAACACGGCGACATCATCATCAAACCGTTGGACGGCATGGGTGGTATGGGCATTTTCCGTCTGACCGAATCCGACCCCAATATCGGCAGTATCCTTGAAACCCTGATGCAGCTTGATTCACGCACCATCATGGCGCAACGTTATATTCCTGAAATCGTACATGGCGACAAGCGCATTCTGATTATTGGCGGGGAAGTTGTTCCGTATGCTTTGGCGCGTATTCCGCAAAACGGCGAAACACGCGGCAACTTGGCTGCCGGCGGTCGCGGCGTGGCACAGGAATTGAGCGAGCGCGACCGTGAAATTGCAGAAACCCTTGCGCCTGAATTGAAGCGCCGCGGTATTTTGCTTGCCGGTTTGGATGTCATCGGCAGCAACCTGACCGAAGTCAATGTAACCAGCCCGACCGGCTTCCAAGAAATCATGAAGCAAAAAGATTTCGACGTTGCCGCCATGTTCGCAGATGCCGTTGCATCTTGGGCAAAACAATAGAACCAAAGGCCGTCTGAAGATTGACCCGACCGTTTCTCTTCAGACGGCCTTTTTATGTTGAGAATATGATGGAACCATCTTCCTACGCATCTGAAAAAAAAGGTAAAAACGGCATTAAGCGCATCATTAATGCGTTCGGTTATTCCAAAGACGGACTGGCTGCCGCGTACCGTTATGAAAGTGCATTTCGCCAAGTTTTTTGGTTGAACCTGATTTTAATTTTTTTGGCTTTCTTCCTTGATTTCGGCCCGCTCACTAAAATGGTGCTTGTTGTCGCATCGTTTATTTCACTGATTACCGAATTGTTTAATACCGCCGTCGAGGCAGCCGTTGACCATACCTCTACTGAAAAACACGAGCTGGCCAAGCGTGCCAAAGATGCCGGTTCGGCCGCGCAACTGATGGCTTTGTTCATGTTATTTATTGTTTGGATTGTTGCATTAACTGCTTAGAAATGTGGTAATATGGTAATTCATTAGGATTAGATAGTATTAGTTAATCTATATCAAAGTTTTCAGACGGCCTTCGGTTGTAAGATGAAGGCCGTATATTCCAGCCATGTGGCAAACATAAGGAGCAAAACATGAAAAAATTAATGGCAACCCTGATTCTGGCAGGCTTGGCAACTTCCGTATCTGCAGCCGGTATCCATATTGAAGACGGTTGGGCACGTTCTACCGTTGAAGGTATGAAAATGGGTGGCGCATTCATGAAAATCCAAAACGATGAAGCCAAACAAGACTTCTTGGTAGGCGGCAGCAGCCCTGTTGCCGAACGTGTTGAAGTACACACTCACGTGAACGACAACGGCGTTATGCGCATGCGCGAAGTTAAAGGCGGCGTGCCTTTGGCTGCGAAAGGCGTAACCGAACTGAAACCAGGCAGCTACCACGTTATGTTCATGGGTCTGAAAAAACAATTGAAAGAAGGCGAAAAAGTACCTGTAACCCTGAAATTCAAAAACGCGAAACCCCAAACTGTCGAGCTGGAAGTGAAAACCGCACCGCAATCCGGCATGGATCACGGTCACGGCCATGGTCACGGTGGCGCGCATCAGCACTAATTGCTTGAATTTGCATATAAAGGCCGTCTGAAAGTCATTGGGCTTTCAGACGGCCTTTTCTGTCGTTAAATCAAAATGTGCTAAAATTACGCTTTAAAAAATGCATTTGAAACCCACATTCCGCTCATGAATACTACCAACACACCAACAAACATCATCGTCGGCCTTTCCGGCGGCGTCGATTCATCCGTTACCGCGGCCCTGCTCAAGCAGCAAGGCCATCAAATCAGCGGCGTGTTCATGCAGAACTGGGAAGATGACGACAACGACGAGTATTGCAGCATCAAACAAGACTCCTTTGATGCCATTGCCGTTGCCGATATCATCGGAATCGATATCGACATCGTCAATTTTGCCGCACAATATAAAGACAACGTATTTGCCTATTTCCTCAAAGAATACAGCGCAGGCCGCACGCCAAACCCGGATGTCTTGTGCAATGCCGAAATCAAATTCAAATGCTTTTTGGACTATGCCATCGAGCAGGGCGCCGATACCATTGCCACCGGACACTATGCCCGCAAAGAAGTTCGCAACGGCGTGCATTACCTGCTCAAAGGCTTGGATCAAAACAAAGACCAAAGCTATTTCCTGTACCGCCTCAAACCTTTCCAACTTGAGCGCGCAATTTTCCCATTGGGTGAGTTGGAGAAGCCTGAAGTCCGCCGTCTTGCCGAAGAATTCAAATTACCGACTGCAACCAAAAAAGACAGTACCGGCATTTGCTTTATCGGCGAACGCCCGTTCCGCGAATTTCTGCAAAAATACCTGCCGACCAATAATGGCAAAATGGTTACCCCTGAAGGCAAAGTGGTTGGCGAACACGTCGGCTTGATGTTTTACACGCTGGGCCAACGCAAAGGCTTGGGTATCGGCGGCGCAGGCGAACCATGGTTTGTCGCGGCCAAGGATTTGACCAAAAACGAACTGATTGTCGTACAAGGCCATGACCATCCTTTGCTTTATACTCGAAGCCTGGTTATGAACGATTTGAGTTTCACATTGCCCGACCGTCCGAAAGAAGGCCGCTATACCTGCAAAACGCGCTACCGTATGGCTGACGCGCCTTGCACGTTGCGTTACTTAGATGATGAAACCATCGAGCTTATCTTTGACGAGCCGCAATGGGCGGTAACCCCCGGACAATCAGCGGTACTGTACGACGGCGATGTGTGCTTGGGCGGCGGCATCATCATGTCCACCGACAAGCCTGTCATCATTACTGCTTAACACAAGGGCCGTCTGAAAACGAAGCGGCAGATTGAATAAAGCCTTCAGACGGCCTCGATTTCAAAAAACGACTCAATAAAAGACTGATTAATATGGAAAAACTCTGGCTCAAAAGCTACGAACAAGGCGTAAACCCTGAAATCGATATTTCTCAATACAGCTCCATCAGCGACGTATTCCGTCAAAGTGTCGAGAAATTCGCAGATAAACCTGCTTTTCAAAATATGGGCAAAACACTGACTTATGCCGAAGTAGGCAAGTTGGCGACCGATTTTGCATCTTACCTGCAAAATGTATTGAAACTGCCGCGCGGTGAGCGTGTGGCGATTATGATGCCGAACGTTTTGCAATATCCGATTGCGCTTTTCGGTATTTTGCAGGCAGGTTTGGTGGCAGTGAATACGAATCCGCTTTATACGCCGCGCGAGTTGGAACATCAGTTGAAAGACAGCGGCGCGACAACGATTGTCGTGTTGGAGAACTTTGCCAATACGCTGGAATTGGTGTTGCCGCGTACACAAATCAAACATGTGATTGTCGCGTCGGTCGGTGAGATGTTCGGCATGATTAAAGGCGTGTTGATGAACTTTGTCATCCGCAAAGTGAAAAAAATGGTGCCGGAATACCGCATTCCCAATACCGTGACTTTTCAGACGGCCTTGAAGCAAGGTGCAGCAAATACGCTCAAACCAGTCGAGTTGACGCGCGACGATACTGCCTTGCTGCAATATACAGGCGGTACAACCGGTTTGGCGAAAGGCGCCGTCCTTAGTCACGGCAATATCTGCGCCAATATGCTTCAGGCGAAAGAATGGATTAAAAATAGCCTGCACGAAGGCAAAGAAACGGTCATTGCCGCGTTGCCGCTTTATCATATCTTTGCCTTGACGGTAAACCTGATGATTTTCGCCAATACCGGTTCTAAAATCATCCTGATTACCAACCCTCGCGATATGAAAGGGTTTATCGGTGAATTGAAAAAAGAGCCGATTAGCGTATTCATCGGTGTGAATACCCTGTTTAATGCGATGGTCAACCGTCCGGATTTTGCCGAAGTTGATTTTTCCCGTTTGAAGCTGACTTTGGGCGGCGGTATGGCAACACAAAAAGCCGTGGCGGAAAAATGGAAAAAAATTACCGGTACGCCGATTGTGGAAGCTTATGGTTTGACCGAAGCCAGCCCGGGCGTATGTTGTAATCCTTTGAATATCGAAGCTTACAGCGGCGGTATTGGTCTGCCTGTTTCTTCAACCGAGGTCGAATTGCGTGATGCGGATGGCAAAGAAGTGCCTATCGGACAGCCGGGCGAATTGTGGGTACGCGGCCCGCAAGTGATGAAAGGCTATTGGAACCGTCCGGAAGAAACCGCCAAAGCAATCGATGCACGCGGCTTTTTAGAGACCGGCGATATTGCTGTGATGGATGAAAAAGGCTGGTTGAAGCTGGTGGACCGCAAAAAAGATTTGATTGTGGTATCCGGTTTCAATGTGTATCCGAACGAAATCGAAGAAGTGGTGGCCGGAAACGACAAAGTCTTGGAAGTCGCCTGTATCGGCGTGAAAAGTGAGAAAACCGGCGAAGCGATTAAGGTCTTCGTCGTACGCAAAGACCCGTCTTTGACTAAGGAAGAGCTGATCGATTTCTGCCGCAAAGAACTGACGGCGTATAAAGTGCCGAAAGACATCGAATTCCGCGACGAGTTGCCAAAATCCAACGTTGGCAAAATCCTGCGCCGCGAGCTGCGCTGATATATAGAATCAGTATGATAAGGCCGTCTGAAAACGCTGTTTTCAGACGGCCTGAAGCTTTTGCCGTTTGCCAGAATATGCTGCTTCAAGTTAAAATCACACATTCCAACATGGGTATCACATCATGACTAAATTTATTTTCGTAACCGGCGGCGTTGTATCTTCTTTGGGTAAAGGTATCGCCGCCGCTTCTATTGCTACTATCCTTGAGTCGCGTGGCTTGAACGTGACCATGCTTAAACTCGACCCGTATATCAACGTTGACCCGGGTACCATGAGCCCTTTTCAACACGGCGAAGTATTCGTGACCGATGACGGCGCGGAAACCGACCTCGACTTGGGTCACTACGAGCGCTTCATCAACGCCACCATGACCCGCCGTAACAGCTTCAGTACCGGCCAAGTCTATGAAAACGTGATTGCCAAAGAGCGCCGCGGCGACTATTTGGGTGGTACCGTACAAGTGATTCCGCACATTACTGATGAAATCAAACGCCGTATCCATGAAGGCGCGGCTGGTTATGATGTGGCGATTGTTGAAATCGGCGGTACAGTCGGTGATATCGAATCGTTGCCTTTCTTGGAAGCCATCCGCCAAATGCGCAGCCAGCTCGGCCGCAACAATACATTGTTTGCCCACCTGAGCTATGTGCCTTACATTGCCGCCGCCGGCGAAATCAAAACCAAACCGACCCAGCATACCGTTAAAGAAATGTTGAGCATCGGTTTGCAACCGGACATCCTGATCTGCCGTATGGACAGAGAAATGCCTGCGGACGAGCGCCGTAAGATTGCTTTGTTCTGTAACGTTGAAGAACGTGCCATCGTGGGCAGCTACGATGTGGACAGCATCTACGAATGCCCTGAAATGCTGCACAACCAAGGCATCGACAGCATTATTACCGAGCAGTTGCAGCTGAATGTCAAACAAGCCGATTTGACCGAATGGAAGAAAATCGTTCACGCGATTCGAAATCCGAAACATACCGTCAAAATCGCGATGGTCGGCAAATACGTTGATTTGACCGAGTCCTACAAATCATTGATCGAAGCCCTGAAACACGCCGGTATTCACACTGAAACCGACGTACAAATTACCTTTGTCGACAGCGAAAGCATCGAGAAGGGCAATGGCGACGTTTCCATGCTCAAAGGCATGGACGCGATTTTGGTGCCGGGCGGCTTCGGTTCACGCGGCGTAGAAGGCAAAATTGCCGCCGTACGCTATGCGCGTGAAAACAACGTACCATATTTGGGCATCTGTTTGGGTATGCAAATTGCCCTGATTGAATACGCCCGCGATGTTGCAGGCTTGAAGGGTGCGAACTCTACCGAGTTTGACTTGAAATGCGCCGCGCCTGTCGTTGCCCTGATTGACGAATGGCAAACTGCCGACGGCAGCGTAGAAACCCGTGACGAATCTGCCGATTTGGGCGGCACCATGCGTCTGGGTGCGCAAGAAGTTGACCTCAAACCGGGCAGCCTTGCTGCAAAAATCTACGGCAGCGAACATATCCGCGAACGTCATCGCCACCGCTACGAAGTTAACAACAACTACGTTCCTCAGTTGGAAAAAGCCGGTTTGGTCATTGGCGGCGTATCCGCAGGCCGCGAGCGTTTGGTTGAAACCATCGAATTGCCAAATCATCCTTGGTTCTTCGCGTGTCAGTTCCATCCGGAATTTACTTCCAATCCGCGCAAAGGCCATCCTTTGTTCAGCGCATTTGTGAAAGCTGCGTTGGGTAACAAAAAAGCCTGATTGATGTGATTGAAAAAGCACCCGTTTCCGGGTGCTTTTTTGTTTTCAGACGGCCTTAGAAGTTATTTGTCTTCATTGACTTCGCGCTCGTTCAAAGGTTGTACGGGACGGTTGTTTTCGCCACCGATAATGTCGCGTATGGCTTTAAACTGCGCCGCATCTGCCTGAACCGGAGTTTTTAAGACAACCCAAGTAATGTTTTCGCTGCAAATAGGAAAGGCCGTCTGAAATTGCTTTCAGACGGCCTGTTTTATTTGAAAATGTTGTAAAAAGTCTAAACTCTAATGAATAAAAGTGTCTATCAAGATGAAAGTAGTTGTTTGTAGCGTTGGAAAACATTAATATTGCCAAACGTGTTTTCACGAGATTTTAACTTTGTTTTGGAGAGAATAATGAAAAAATCGATTATCGCTTTGGTTATTGCCGGTTTGCCACTGGCTGCCTCTGCAGAAGTGATTCTGTATGGTCAAATCAAAAGCAGCGTGACCGTCGGTCAAGTAAAAATCAAAGGTGATGCAGGTTCTGAAACCAGCTCTACCGCAACCAGCATCAATGACAATACTTCCCGTATCGGTTTCAAAGGCAGCGAGAACTTGGGCGGCAATTTGAAAGCCATTTGGCAAGTTGAACAAAAAACAGCAATCACGGGCGGTTCCCAAGGTTTTGCCACTCGTGATTCCTTCATCGGTTTGCAAGGTAAATTCGGTAAGATTCGCGCCGGTAAACTCAGCAATATGCTGAACGAAATGGACACCATCGATCCATGGATGTACAAAACCAATGCCGCAGGCTTGGGCATCTTTACCCGTACCGGCAACCGTAACGCTGCTGTACGCTACGACAGCCCGGATTTCGGCGGATTCAAATTCAACGTGTCTTACGCACCGCGCGATAACCGCAATCCTTCAGACAAATACACGCACACCAAACCGGCCAAAGACCAATACACCGGTGGCGTGAGTTTCTCTAAAAACGGCTTTACCGCCAATGCGGCTTACGGCCACTACAACGGCGCGTACACCGACAAATCAGGCAAAGTCAAAGCGGCGCAAATTGCCAAAGTCGAAACTTATTACGATAAAGACAATCTCTTTGTCGGCGGCGGCGTACACTATGCCAAAGGCCATGAGACAGGCAACGAATATTTAGGCTATTTCACTGATGGTTTTAATGAGTACAAGGGTAGTGACATCACTGCTGATTCAGGCAAATCTGAAGCCGTGAAAGTGGTTGATGCAGCGGTAACTGTCGGCTACAAATTCGGTAATGTGACCCCACGCATTACTTACGCGCACGGCTGGCCTGCCAAGGGCGTGAACAGTGGCGAAAAATTGGTGGATAAATTCGACCAAGTCGTTGTCGGCGGCCAATACACCTTCAGCAAACGCACCGGCGTAGTTGCCCAACTGGCGTATCTGAAAGTCGGCAACAAAACCCGTCTGACTGCGGCCAACAAAGGCGGCGTTGAACAAAAAGCCGCTTCTGTGGGCCTGTATCACAAATTCTAAGCCGTCTTGAAAGACAAGGCCGTCTGAAAAATTTCAGACGGCCTTTTTGTTGATTAAAGCGGTTTATTTGTCGTGCTTGGTCAGCGTTGTGCCGTGACGGCCGCCGCGTTCTTTCAAACGTTGTACCAAGCCTTCAACCGTTGTCGGCATACCGTCGATACAGAATGCCTGATACAGGGCGGTGTGCAGGGCGTCGTTGCGGCTGAACGCATTGCCGATCAGCTTCCAATCGCCTTTGCGCGGCTCAATCCAGCGGTGATTTACTGTGTCGCCGTAAGCGAATACTTTGTAAGACGAACGTTTGTCTTTGCTGTAAGTAAAGGATGTGCGGGCGCAATAGAGGCCTTCGACGGAGAGGTTGTCGTAGCCTTTGTCGGAGCGCACATTCAAGACGTAGCGGATGCTGTTGTCAGGCGCAGGCATAATTTGCAGGCTGCTGAGCAGGATTTTAGGCTGCTTGCCGTAGGTTTCGTTGACATAGAGGTCGAACCAATCGCCCGATTGGGTATCGGGCAGGGGCGGCAACTCGGCTTTGTGTTCTTTAAACTCGCGTGCGGCAACTTCTTCAGGGCTTTCCTGATAACGCGTGTTGGTCAGCGTATCCTTTTGGCTGAAACCCAAAGCAAATGCTTGAGTCGCGGCAAGGCTGAGAGCGAGAAGGGCAAAACGGCGCATAGACAGCTCCAAAGTGAAAAACGGCTTTATTTTATGGGCTTGCAGGGTGGGGTGCAAGTAAGTGCGGTATAATTGACGTTAATTCTGATTAATATGACGAGTTTTCATCATGAATACACAAACTCTGGATGTCATCGGTTTGAAATGCCCTCTGCCGATTTTGCGTGCCAAAAAAGCTTTGGCGCAAATGCAGGAAGGCGAAGTGCTGACCGTATTGGCCACCGATGGCGGCGCGCCCGGCGATTTTGAAGCGTTTTGCCGTCAGACTGGACATGTTTTGTTGGAATCGAGCGAGGCCGACGGCGTGTTCAAGCTGGTGTTGAAGCACAAATAAAGGCCGTCTGAAATGTCTAAAGCCGTCGCGTTGTCTGCCGCTGTATTGGCCGTCTGCCTGAGTGCATGCGGTAATGAAGGCGTTTCGCCGCAGAACGCTGCCGATTATGCCCAAAATGTAACCGACTTGTTCCGCCAAAGCTGCGTGTCCGCAGACGGAGATGTCGCCCTTGTCGGCGAGTTTGCCAATGCCAACAAACTGGTTTTATTGTCGAAAAAAGATATTGCCGATTTGCCTGCCGGAATGATGGATTTGGAGGCATTAAGCATTTGGAAGAAAACGGAAAACGGCGCAGATTATTATTTGAGCCTGACTGAAGACAGTTGCAGCGTGCGCACGGCTAAAGCCGACGACCATCTGATTTTTAAACAATTTTTGGCTTTGGCAGAAAATCCGCCGCAAGGTTTGAACGCTGAGTTGCGTGCCGATAATTTGGCGGAAACCCCGTTGCCTATGCGTCAGATTTCCTACGCATGGCGCGCGTCCGGCAGTCCGAAAGAAACCTTGCTGACCGTTAAAACAACGTCGTCCGAGCATTTTCCGGTACAGGCTGTTTTTTATTTGACCCATCATTCTTACGACAATAAGGCCGCCGTTTTGCCTTAGGCCGGTTGACGATTGAAACATCAAATCGATAGAAACCGTTACCGCCGAATAAAGGCCGTCTGAAACATTATCAAACCAAACCACTCGAAAGTAAGCTATGCAAACCCTGACCATCATCCGCCCCGACGATATGCACTTACACCTGCGCGACGGCGACGCACTCAAAGCCGTTGCCCCGTACACCGCCCGACAAATGGGCCGCGCGGTTATCATGCCCAACCTGAAGCCGCCCGTTGTCAGCGTTGCCGATGCCCAAGCCTACAAAGAGCGCATTATGGCCGCCCTGCCTGAAGGCAGTACCTTCCAGCCGTTGATGACGCTTTATTTGACCGACAATGCCACTCCCGAACTCGTGCGCGAAGCCAAGGCTGCCGGTATCGTGGCTTTCAAACTCTATCCGGCAGGCGCGACCACCAATTCCGATTCCGGCGTGACCGACCTGTTCAAACTGATTCCCGTGTTGGAAGAAATGGCGAAACAGGGTATTTTGTTCTTGGTTCACGGCGAAGTCACCGATCCTGAAATTGATATTTTCGACCGCGAAGCCGCCTTTATCGAGCGCGTGATGAAGCCGGTTTTGGCGCAAGTGCCGAATCTTAAAGTCGTGTTTGAACACATCACCACTGCCGAAGCAGCCCGACTGGTATTGGAAGCAGGCGATAATGTGGCCGCGTCTGTGACGCCGCAACACTTGCTGCTCAACCGCAACGACCTCTTGGTCGGCGGCGTGCGCCCTCATCATTTCTGCCTGCCTGTACTCAAACGCGAAACCCACCGTCAGGCTTTGGTTGCCGCCGTTACCGGCGATAAGGCGCACAAATTCTTCCTCGGTACGGATTCTGCGCCACATGCCAAAACTGCCAAAGAAAATGCTTGTGGTTGCGCCGGTATGTTCAGCGCGATGACTGCCATCGAGCTTTATGCCGAAGTGTTTGAGAAAGCAGGCGCGTTGGACAAACTGGAAGCCTTTGCTTCTAAAAACGGCCCGCGTTTCTACGGTCTGCCTGAAAATTCCGATACCATCACACTGGTCAAACAAACGCAAACCGTACCTGCCAGCGTACCTTACGGCGATGGCGAGCTTGTGCCGATGAGGGCCTGCGGCGAGATTGAATGGACGGTGCAATATTAAATTTGCCGTCAATGAGGCATAAAAAGAAACAACCTGCTTGAAAGGGCAGGTTGTTTTTTTATTGTCGTTCAGACGGCCTGTCATGGGGAGGGAGGCTCACTAGGCCGTCTGAAAACCGGATTAGAGTGTGTGTTTATTCGGTCAACATGGGTTTCAACGCTTCCCAAGCCTGCGGCAGCTGGGTAAAGCCGTCTGAAGCCATCAAATGGCCGCCTTCGGGAATATGGGTAACAGGGCTTTTGAGCTTGGTTGCCATGTCCAAAGTCAGTTCGGGCGGAACATGGGTGTCGTTGTCGGAAACCAGACAGTGTTTGGGCATGTCGATTTTGCGCAGGATGTCGAAATCGGGGGATGCTGCTTTAATGTAGGCATCAAGTGTGGGCAGGGGCAGCAACGTATCGGCAAAACCGGCGGCAAGCAGCAGACCGCCGATTTTTTGCGGCTGTTGGCGGCTGAGGAAGTGAAGGAGGGTAATGCAGCCGAGGCTGTGGCCGACTAGGAAGGTATGGGCATCGGGCTTGCCGATGTGCTGGTCAAGGGTAAACTGCCACGCGGTCGTGCTTGGTTTGTCGGGATTGGGCATGGCGAGGGAGATTGCTTGTGCGCCGGTGCTTTTGACTTGGGCGCAAAGCCAGTCAAACCAGTTGCCGTGCGGATTGCCTTCAAAGCCATGTACGATATAAACGCGTCGATTCATGTTTTTCCTCCTTCAGACGGCCTGAGACTTTTGTCTAAATCTCTGCCTATAAGCGTTTATTATACCATGTTTGTTTATGTTTTATTGTTTGCCGTTTGGTAAGGATGGTTGATTAAGCTTTTGTTGTTAAATGATATTTGCAAGAATAGTAAAGCAAACAACACGGCAGGGGCGGATGGCGTTGCCGTGTTGTTCGGGTTTGAAATATATATGGGCCGTCTGAAAAACCGGTTTAGAAATAGCCTTGTTTTTTGCGCTCTTCCATTGCCGCTTCCGATACGCGGTCGTCCATGCGTGTGGCGCTGCGTTCGGAAATGGTTGCGGCGGCGGTTTCGGCAATGATGTCTTCGGGTGTGGCGGCGGTGCTGGCAACAGGGCAGGTGCAGGAAATATCGCCGACGGTGCGGAAACGGACATCACGGATTTGGGCAACTTCGCCTTCGCGCTTCGGCGTCAATGGTGTAACGGGAACGAGCAGGCCGTTTCGTTCGACCACTTCGCGTTTGTGGGTGTAATAAATCGGCGGCAGGGCGAGTTTTTCGCGTGCGATGTATTGCCAGATGTCCAATTCCGTCCAGTTGGAAATCGGGAACACACGCATGTTTTCGCCTTGGAACAGGCGCGTATTGTAGAGCGACCATAACTCAGGACGTTGGTTTTTGGGATCCCATTGGCCGAACTCGTCTCGGAAAGAGAAGATGCGTTCTTTGGCGCGCGCTTTTTCTTCATCGCGGCGTGCGCCACCCATCAGCGCATCAAAGCCTTGTTCTTCGATGGTTTCAACCAGTGTAACGGCTTGGGCGGCGTTGCGTGAATCGGTTTCGCGGCGCAAGACGACGCTGCCTTTGCGGATGGATTCTTCTACGCTGCCGACCACAAGTTGTACGCCGGTACGCGCGACCGTATCGTCGCGGAATTGAATCACTTCGGGGTAGTTGTGGCCGGTATCGACGTGCAGGAGTTTGAACGGCAGCTTCAGCGGACGGCCTTCGATTTGGAAGGCTTTGACGGCAAGCGCCAGCAATACGACGGAGTCTTTGCCGCCGGAAAACAGCAAGGCCGGGTTTTTGGCATTGGCAATCACTTCGCGGATAATGTAGATAGACTCGGCTTCGAGCCAGTCGAGGTGGTGGTTTTGGATGGACATTTTTTCTCTCTTTACAACCTTGGCGACAGTCGATACTTTAGTGAGGCCGTCTGAAAAAGGGAAAGAATGGTTTGTTTGTTGCAAAGATGTTTTTGTTATATTGCAAGGCCGTGTTTTTCAGACGGCCTTTGCGCTTTAACTTATTTTTAACCCGAATTCTCTGACGAAGCATCTATCTTGGCGTACACTTTGGTCTTTTATAAATGAGAATGGTTTATGTATCACGGCGAGAGATTTAATGCGTACAGCCATTTGGCCGGTTTCTTGTTGGCAGTGGCGGCCTTGGTGCTGATGCTGGTGAAAGCGGTGGAATCGGCGGACGGCTATCGGATTGCCGGTGCACTGACTTACGGAATCTGCCTGCTGCTCCTGTATTTGGGCTCAACCTTATACCACAGTATTCCGCAGCCGAAGGCCAAGGCAATTTTGCAAAAGGTCGATCATTGCATGATTTATCTTTTGATTGCAGGCAGCTATACGCCGTTTACGCTGATTACCCTTCACGGCGGCTGGGGCTGGTCGCTTTTCGGCGTGTCGTGGGGGCTGGCTTTGCTGGGCATTGTTCAGGAGTTGACGATTGGGCGTAAAAGCGAGAAGCGGCTGCTGTCGATGGTGATTTATGTGTTGATGGGCTGGCTGATTGTGGTGGCGGTATGGCCGCTGATACAGTCGCTTTCGGCCGGCGGATTATTTTGGCTGGTGTTGGGCGGCGTATTGTATAGCGCGGGGATTTATTGGTTTATCAACGATACGAAAATCCGCCACGGACACGGTATCTGGCACTTATTTGTCTTGGCAGGCAGTTTGACTCAATTTATCAGCATTTATTTTTATGTGTTGTAGATTCAGACGGCCTGAGACCTTTGCAAAATTCCTTTCCCCCAACAGCCGAAACCTAAACACAGGTTTTCGGCTGTTTTCATCCCAAATCACTCCTGATTCGACTCAAATACCCCCTTAATCCCCCTTGGAT
>NZ_KV821265.1:0-226 GCF_001815615.1 Neisseria sp. HMSC075C10 | reverse complement strand
TTTCGGCTGTTTTTGTTTCAAAGATCCACTAATTCTACTCAAATACCCCCTTAATCCCCTCTTAGATACCTGATAATCAGGTATCCGGGCCACCTTTTAGGCGGCAACAGGCACACTTAGCCTGTTGGCGGCTTTCAACAGGTTCAAACATATCGCCTTCAGATGGCTTTGCGAACTCACTTTGCTCAGTCCGAAGTAGGCTGCCCGGGCATAGCGGAATTTACGG
>NZ_KV821264.1:71741-152511 GCF_001815615.1 Neisseria sp. HMSC075C10 | reverse complement strand
TTGGGGGAAAGGAATTTTGCAAAGGTCTCAATATACCTTTTTGGACAACTGCGCTTTATAGCCCGCGCAAGATCGGCACATTAAATAAAGGCCGTCTGAAACGGTTTTTCTGTTTGCAGACGGCCTCTTGGCTCAAACCGTGAGAACCGCATGCGTGCGTTCCGCACACATCCTACTTGTTGAGTTTAGGTTTCATATGGGCCACGGCTTGCTTTCCAAATATGCTTTTATTTCATAAATTAGATTATTTATATTAGGGGAAACTACATTTCCTGTTTTTCCTATTACAAGTAGACAATTATATTTTATTGCCCAGTCAATGGTTTTCTGAATAAATTTAGTATAATCAAATCTTAAATCAAGTTCACACTCTATGTCATCTGGCCAAACGGTAAGACTATTACCAAAATTATCACAAAACATGATTGCATCTTTATCCCAAGACTCTTTCGATTTAAGCTTCTTTTTTGCTTCATTTATTATTGATAATAATATAAAATCATTATCGATAAAGTAATTTTCAAAACTTTTATTCTCATTAAAATTCTGAAAACCATTAGATCGATACTCATCAAGTATGATATCTTTATTTGCATTAAATTTATTTCTGATAGCAGCTGATGGGATAAGGTAGTACCGATAATTCCAAATTGCCATTTTTATTTACTCCTATAACGAGGTCTATTAACATTACCTGATTCATTCAAGACATCAATAGAATTTTTCCAATTAGTATTAGGAACGGGAAAGTCAACTTTTTTAAATTTTAATTCACGTATCCTTCCAAGCAAGCCGTAGCCCGCATTAAACCTATGCAGCGAAGGTGTGCGCGGTACGCACGCACGCGAGCTTGAGTCTAATAAAAAGGTCGTCTGAAACATTTTTCCAGCTTTCAGACGACATTTTGCCAAATATTATCGGCAGCGGCTCAATGCCAACCTTAAACCTGCTCCGATTTCTTCAGGGCTGTTATCCAATGATAAAATTACATCGTCTGCATCAATGGCATCCCACGCTTCCAGCTTGACATGGCGGCTCGGGCTGATTTTCAGGCAGCCGTTGTGCAGCCAAATATCCACGCTCATCATGTTTTTAAATAGGGCGCGTCTGGTTTTATAGCCCAAGTTCCCGCATAGGTTGGCAACCCAATCCTCATAGCGTTGCCGAATTTTTTCGGTATCAAAAAAATCTTGGTCTTCTGGACTGTCATAAACGAAAGTCCTGCTGTTTGCCAACACTTGCAAGACCGTCGTGCCTAAAGTTCCATTGTCGGTATCCAATGGCAGGATATGAGGGGGATATAGGTGGTCTGGAGCATATCGCCCAAATCCTGACCATGTTTGAATAATCAAGGCTCTTTCATTTGCCTTATAGCCAGCCCAATAATCTTGTTCTTGATTGAAAGTCATTTATTCGATCTCCGTAATTTTGACTGTAATGTTTTGACTTTTGCCATACTCTATCACACGTTGTAACTGCAATCTTTGCTCTTTATTAGTTTGTGCGGGTATGGCCAGATGGATTTCGCGCTGTTTGATCATGTCGGCCCTTAATGTCATACCCAAAAGGCTATGACGTTCAAAATTTGCCGTTTTAGAGTTGTATCTACACCGCTTCGGATGGTGGTTTTGCCGGCCGGGCTGCCGATATGGGTGTGGCGGCGGGTTGCTTTTGTCTGATTGCTGTGATGGCTTGTTGGAAGAAAGGCCGTCTGAAACGTATTTATTGTTTCAGACGGCCTCTTGGCTCAAACCTTGAGAACTGCATATGTGCGTTCCGCACACATACTACTTATTGAGTTTAAGTTTTATATGGGCTACGGCTTGCTATGCCGTCTTCTTTCCAGGTGTGGTCGCGGCTTTGGTTTTCGGCAAGGTAGGCGTTTACTTGGTCAGATGGCGGATTTTTTGTTCGTCGTAGATGATGGAGACGCTGATACCGGAGTAAGCGTAGATTGGGTCTTGACCTCAACCTACACTTGTTTTACATAAAATTTTGTGTCTCTGTTTGAAAAATCTAAATAACAACATTCTACTTTACCTATTGAATTGATTATAGTTGAAACAGGAATATTAAGAAGCCTAATACCCAAATCATCAATTTCAAAATCATTAATTCCACTCTTATAAAGGTAGCTTATTATTTCATCATTAATTTTTCCAAGCCAATTAAAAGAAATATCTTCTAAAAAAAACTTATTTGGTTCAAATATCTCTATCGCTTGAAGCTGATTTTTATCATCATAAAAACAATGGATATTCAACTCGGGAAAAACATCCATAGGAACTCGAGAGTATGATGACTTATAAATTTCTTGTACATCAGAACTAAATATTGCACGAACTTGTTTTCGATTCAGATTTGATGAGATAATGTTTACACAATTTTCTATTTTTTTTGAACTAAAATAAAAAATTTTCATAATTTTTTGCCTATTTTTTAGTTTTAAAAGAATTTGGGTCTAGTTTTCCCGAATACTCAAGCATCTCCTCGATTGCCTTATCATATTTGGATCCGAACTTAGATCTGATATCCCTCACATCCATTTCAATAGCCTCTTTCAATTTACCTTGTTCCAGTAACTCTTTTTGCTTAGCCCTATATTGGATAGCATAAGGAGAGCGTCCATAACTTTCAGTAAGCCGATGATCCTTCGGATCCATCTTAATAGCAGGACCTTGTTCACTACTAATGGGGCTCCTTTATAGCAATCCTTCGCAGGACAATGATGCGAATCCAAACCGTCATTGGTCGGTTTTTTGGTTTCCGAATGCGCCCCTCCTTTGTACTTATGTTCCGTCGTTGCCAATGCCGTATCCGGAATCCTATCCCCCTTCGCAACATTGCCGTTTACAGGAATACGGATATTCCCCGCACCCGCCAATAAGGGATCTCTGCCGGTAACGGTCGGCCTGATGTTTTCCAGATTACGGATGCCTGCACGAACCGCTGCCTTTGTCCTCGGATTGGGGTTGACAAAGCTCATCAGTCCGTCGGCAACGTTCAGCGCAAGTTCTTCGTTTTTCCGCTCTCCCTGCCTGATTTTGGTATCTTTCGTCCCGCTGTGCAGCCAGGTCAGGTTGAGGTATTCGGGTTTGTCCTGTCGGCGGTATTCCTCAAACAGCTTCGGATCGTTGTAGGCTTGCGGATTTCTTGCGCCGTAGTCGCGGTAGTCCCAAGTATAACCCAAGGCTTTGTCTTCGCCTTTCATTCCGATAAGGGATATGACGCTTTGGTCGGTATAGCCGTCTTGGGAACCTTTTCCACCCAGCGCAGTATCTGCCTGCGGATTCTCATCGCGGCTTCTTGGCTGCTGATTTTTCTGCCTTCGCGTTTTTCAACTTCGCGCTTGAGATCATTAGCATATTTGTCGAACTGAGTTTGATTGGGCGGTTTCAGTGCATAAGGTGATGCAGGCTACTTTTTCTGATTGCTGTGGCAACTTGTCGAAAGAAAGGACGTCTGAAACGTTTTTTCTTTTTTCAGACGGCCTCTTAGCTCAAACCTTGAGAACCGCATACGTGCGTTTCTCACACATCCTTGTTGAGTTTAGGTTGCATATGGGCTACGGCTTGCTAGTGGTGGGAAAGCAAGGACAGCAAAGAATGCGTGCTGCACAAATAACCCTTGGCAGGCAAAGCAAAAAGGTCGTCTGAAAACCTAAATTGATGTTTTCAGACGACCTTTTTCATGAGTCGGCTTCCTTAAATTTTTAAGGTGTGAAAAACGGAAGTTTTCTATTTCAAATTATTATCCATTCCTAAAACGACAATATCGTTTTTAAAAAAATGAATTCGCTTTAACTTCATAGCCTTAAATTAATTACCCAAAGAAGGCTTGACCTGACGATTTAATATGGCTATGGTTTAATAAAAAATAACAATATACCACATGCACACTGCAATGCTTTTTCCCTCCTCCTTATAGAAAGGATATTGCAATGCCCTGCTTGACCCGTACGTTGCCTCGTCTGACTGTCTTCCTGCTGTCCACCTTCGCGGCATTCTCCGCAGCTGCACACGGAAACCACACACATTGGGGTTACACCGGACACGACTCCCCCGAAAGCTGGGGCGAGCTTTCTGAAGAGTTCCGTTTATGCTCTACAGGCAAAAACCAATCCCCCGTCAACATTACCGAAACCGTCTCCGGCAGACTGCCCGCCATCAAAGTCGATTACAAGCCGAGCGCGGTTAACGTGGAAAACAACGGCCACACCATCCAAGTCAACTACCCGGCAGGTGGCAATACCCTCAGCGTGAACGGACGTACCTACACCCTGAAACAATTCCATTTCCACGTACCCAGTGAAAACCAAATCAAAGGCCGCACCTTCCCGATGGAAGCCCACTTCGTCCACTTAGACGAAAACCGCCAGCCTTTGGTATTGGCAGTATTGTACGAACCTGGCAAAACCAACGACCGTCTGGCTCCGATATGGAACGTGATGCCGATGAAGGAAGGAAAGGTAAACCTTGACAAAGCTTTCGACGCCAGCACCCTGCTGCCGAAACGACTGAAATACTACCGCTTTGCCGGTTCGCTGACCACGCCGCCGTGCAGCGAAGGCGTATCGTGGCTGCTGTTGAAAACCTACGACCACATCGATCAGGCGCAGGCAGAAAAATTCACCCGCGCCATCGGCTCGCATAACAACCGCCCCGTCCAGCCGCTTAACGCGCGCGTTGTCATTGAATAAACAATAAAGCCGTAAACGAAAAGGTCGTCTGAAAACCTAAATTTGGTTTTTCAGACGGCCTTTTTCTCTATCGCTTATTACGTATTGAGCTGGATACACACTAATCTATATTTAGTGCTTTTTATGCATTTACACTTCATAGTCCTTGTAAAATAGCTATACTTTTTCTATTGGAAAAATTCAGCTATCCCAAGGTAAATCAAGATAAAAAATATTATTATCTTAATCACCAACGGCACAAAATAGCCAAACTGAACTTGCGTAAAGCAGATAAATACCTGTCTCCAAAGGCCGTCTGAAAACGTGAACTTCAACAAAGCTCCTTTAGAACTAAAATATAAAGAGCAGCCTGCACTCGTATCTATCAACGTGAAGGCTGTTGTGTTTTCAGCCTGTCTGAAACGATCAAAAAACAGTATGATTTGTCTGTTTTCTGTTTGGAGGAGTCATCCATGATCGCAGCTACCATCACGATCCAAGACCAAAACCTCGCCGGCAAAGTGTTGCATGAGCTATTTTTAAAGTTCCGAATCAAGCACATCAGCGCGGCGGAGCTGATTGCCGAACGCGTGCGGCAGGAAGTTGCAGCCTACAACAACCGCGCCGCCGATGTCCTCTTACGCCACAGCCTCGTTATCCCCACCGATCGCGGCGACATCGTGATTCGGGAAACGCACGGCAAAAAAGGCACGCACCCGCAGCCTGTGGACGCGGAAAAGCAAATCGCCGTCGCTTTGAAAGCTTTTGAGCAGAACGCATTTTTCATCCTTGCTGACAACCGCCAACTGGAAACGCTGGACGATATGGTGTATCTGCATGACGGACTGGTCGTCAATTTCATCAAACTCACGCCACTTGTGGGCGGATAAGCAGCCTGAAAACCGCTGCGCAACGCTACCTTACCTTTGTAGAAGATGCTCCATACAGCCTGAATAGTGCAGACAAGAAAACCCTTACCGACGTTATCCACCTTTGCAGCGAAATAACCAACACATTGATACGCAAGGACAGTCCTATGACCCAAAACCAAACCATGCAGATTTCCGACAGCCACCGTGCCAAGTTCAATCAGCTTCTCAACACACTGGAAAAAGAATGGCTCCAAAGCCGTTCACACGAATACGACACGATAAATCTGAAGCTCTGTCCCAGTTTTGCCGAAGTGGAGAAAGCCGCACCCGGATACCGCGTCGATTTGCTGATCCACTGCATTGATTTGATACGCGGCTGGGGACGGAATAAAATTTTTAAAAATATGGGTGAGGACAGGATACACAATTACGGCACCATCCGTATAGCGGTAGCGATGGCTCTGGCGCGCAAAACGCTGCCGATGACGGAGCAGGATGTGCAGCGTATTTTTGCCGCCATGCTGGACGATAACGGGCTGTCCGAGCAGGAGGCAGATTACTATCCGCTCAAATATCTGATAAACCAAATCAAAAAACAGTTTCCCAATCCGAGCAAAACGCTTTCAGACGGCCTGAAAAACGCCTGCGACCGTTACCGCGTCTTTGCGGAAAACCTATGGGACAAGAAAGCCGCTACCGCCAACCTTGCCGCCCTGGCAGAACTGGCAGGCGGTTCCGCCGAAGCCTGCTTCCCCGCCCAAGACGACGAGTTTGCCCGATACGCCAATCCGCAACTTGCCGTGCTGCCACCGGAACAGCAGGACATATGGAGCAAAATCATTGCGCTTGCCCTATCCGCCAATGCAGGCAAGCCAAGCGAAAAATACCTGAAAGAATCCAAAACGCTGATCGATGCGTTGGGTGCGGACAGGTTCAAAAAAATGCTGCACGGCTGGATAAAATTTGTCCGCGGCAGCGAAGTGCAGATCGAAACCGTCACCCACGGAGCATACAGCTACGACACCCATGTCCTGCCCGTTTGCAGCATCAACCAAACCGCGCTCAAAGGGCTGGTGTGGATGTGCAGCCATTTTCACGACAGCGCCACCCTGTCCGCCCTTACCCAACTTGCGCTGCATTCATACGACAAAATCCCCAATCTCGGGGCGCGCTATGCTTCCGTGGGCAACGCCTGTTTCTACGCGCTGTTCCGCTCCAAAGGGCTGGACGGCATCGCCTGCCTCTCGCGCCTGCGCCTGCGGATTAAGTTCAGCAACGCGCAGAACGCGATTGCCAACTATCTGGACGAAGCCGCCGCACAGCGGGGTGTATCCCGCAACGAAATCGAAGATATGGCGGTGGATGATTTCGGCTTGCAGGAAGGCTGCTGCGACTACGACTTCGGCGGCTACACCTGCCGTCTGGCGGTTATAGGCGTAGGAAAATCCGAACTGCGCTGGTTCAAACCCGACGGCTCGCCGCAGAAAACCATGCCCGCCTTCGTGAAAACCGACCATGCCGACAAACTGAAAAAGATTAAAGCCGCACAGAAAAACCTCAACACCACGCTCACAGCCCAACGCGACCGCTTGGACCAAATGATGCGCTCCAAACACCGTGTGCCGCTGGAACACGCCGAACAATATTACTGGCAACACGGGCTGATGTCCTGCCTCACGCGCCCGCTAATATGGCAATTTTTCCGCGACGAAAACGACACGCAGGGCAAATCCGCACTCTGGTTGGACAGAACATGGGTGGACGAAACGGGCGTGCAAACCGATGTTTCAGACTGCCTGCAAATCAGCTTGTGGCATCCCGCGCTTGCCTCTCAGCAAAGCATCGCCCGGTGGCGCAAACTGCTGCAGGACAAAGAAATCCGCCAGCCGCTGAAACAGGCATACCGTGAAATCTATCTGCTTACCGAAGCCGAAATCAACACCAAAACATACAGCAACCGTTTTGCCGCCCACATCCTGAAACAACACCAATACATGACGCTTGCCAAGGGGCGCGGCTGGAGAGGCTCGCTGGCAGGCGCGTGGGACGGCGGCGACGACGCAACCGTCTCGTTGGAATTGCCCGAATACAACCTACGCGCCGAATTTTGGGCAAACGCAGTGGATAGCGAAGAAGCATGGACGGAAAGCTATATCTGGCAGTATGTCAGTACCGACCAAGTGCGCTTTCACCGGTTGGACGACGATTACCATGCCACCGCGCTGGACTTAATTGATATTCCGCCGCGCGTGTTTTCCGAAGTGTTGCGCGACGTGGATTTGTTTGTGGGCGTGGCCAGCGTAGGTAATGACCCAACCTGGGAAGACAACGGTGGAGAGGCGCGTTTTTACAGCTACTGGCAAAGCTATTCCTTCGGTGACTTGGGCGAAGTCGCTAAAACCCGCAAAGCCGTGCTGGAAACCCTACTGCCACGCCTGAAAATCACCAAGGTTACCCACATAGACGGCAATTTCCTCGTCGTGCAGGGCAAGCTGCGTACCTACAAAATCCACATCGGCAGCAGCAACATCCTGATGCTGCCGGATGATCAATACCTCTGCATCGTACCCGACAGCCGCAAAAAAGACGTATCCGACAAGCTGTTTATTCCGTTTGAAGGTGACAACACGCTCTCAGTCATCCTCTCCAAAGCCATGCTGCTGGCGGAAGACGACAAGATTACCGACAGCACGATTATCTCGCAGATTCAGCGGTAAATTGGGATAGCCTGAAAAACGCAAATGCCCCATCCTTGCGGTTTCAGGCTGTTTTGGAACACAGGACGTGTAGGCAGCACATGTCCTCCCTACGGAAAGAACACAATACATATTTGTACCATAACTATATTACTTTTCATTTGATTTAGATAACCGACAACATCATGAAGCCTGCTTTTTGCCTCCCAATATTGCTTTTACTTTCAGCCTGCCGTCCTGAAGCTGAGACAGCCGACACGGCTGCACCAACGGCGCGTAAGCCTTCCTATTATGAGTCTGAAAAGCGTCAAACTGTAGCTACCCCAGTTAAAACACAAATTCCTGCGTTATCTGCAATCAAAAGCCAAGCCGATTTTGACTTACTTTCGCGTATCTATGAGCAAGGTAGTGAATATGAAATTCCTCATATCCTTTTCCTCATCGATCGTGAAGACGATAACCGTACCGACTACATCAATACTCCCAAATTTCGGCTGCATGAGCACTATCTGGCTACTATCTTGAAACCCATGCTGTCAAAAACTGAATTGAATCAACAATACCGTAGTCCCAACCGGCGTTATCTGTTTGGTACTATCAGTTGGCAGAATAGTACTCAGGAATATGTTTATGAGTTTTGGGAAGGAGACAAAATCACGCCTGAATTGTTGAAATTGGCAACAGGCCGTCTGAAAGACAGTTTCTATGCTCCGTTGCGTTATAAAACCAATTCTTTATGGCAGGAAACTGTTGCCGAGCAAAGTAAAGTTCCTTTTATTACCCAAGAAAGTTTGATTAAAAATTTTCCCTACCTGCCTCTAAACCAAGGTAAAGCGATAGGTATATTACGCGTTATTGCCAAAGAAGATGATCTTTATAATGTCGGCGCCGACGATATTATTATTTTGAAAGAGGTTCCCCTAGAACTGCCACCTGTGGCAGGGATTATCAGTGAGAAACCATCTACTGCACTATCGCATGTGAATGTACTGGCACGCGGCTGGGGGATTCCCAATATTTACCTTAAAGACGCAGAAAAAATCCTAGCCCTATATATTGGCCGTCGTATCGAATTTGAAGCGACTGCTAAACAATATCGAATTGTCCAAACCAACCGGAACACTACCAGCAAAAGCTTTTCAGACGGCCTTACCCTGCCCCAACCCGATGTTTCCGATTACAGCCTTCGGGCTTTGGCAAACCTGCGCCGTGATGACAGCCGTTACTGCGGTAGTAAGGCTGCCAACCTCGGTCATATCCGCGCCCATATTGCAAACAGCAACGTTCCTGACGGATTCTGCATTCCGTTTGCCTACTATCAAGCCATGATGGATAGGCTGGGTATTAACGCGACAACACTTGCCCAAATCGAAACGCAAAGTGATGGAGACAACCGCAAGCGCCGCACTGCTTTACTCACACTGCAGAAAAAAATTACCGATGCCGAAATCCCGTCAGAATGGAAGCACAGATGGGCTGAGCAATGGCGTAATCAATTAAACAGCAAAGGCGTGTTTATCCGCAGCTCCTCTAATTCCGAAGACCTGCCCAATTTCAGTGGCGCAGGGTTGTACACCACCGTGCCAAATGTTACCGATGAAAACGCGTTAGCCAAAGCGGTGAAGCAATCTTGGGCTTCCGTTTTCAATTACAGCGCATATGAAGCCCGCCGTATTGCCGGTTTGCCTCACGATAGCGTGAAAATGAGTGTCTTTGTGCAACAAAGCATCAATGCAGATCTCTCCGGCGTGTTGGTTACCATCAATCCTTATGATATTGCTCAGAAAAACAGCTCCTACATTGCCGCCAAACGCGGGTTGGGTATTCGTGTCGTTGAAGGTAAACGGGTAGCCGAACAGGTAGTCTATAACCGTCGCAATGATTCTGTACAACGTCTCAGCTCCTCTAATGAAACCACAGCATTGCAACTGGATAAAAACGGTGGAGTACGAGAGGTGCCTGTAACCAGTGGCAATGTAATGAATCAAGGACAAATACGTCGCCTTGACCAAACCGGCCAACAAATCAAACAGCTATTTGCTAATGGTGAGCAGGACATTGAATGGGCGTTTGACAATCGTAAGCTTGTTATCCTCCAGGCACGACCGTATCTAAACGGCACACGTTAAAGTAAAAAGGCCATCTGAAATTATCGTTTCAGACGGCCTTTGCATTATGAGTTAGTTATACCCTATACTTCCCGTTCTCCAAGGAACTATGATGTCAAAACAGCTCACTTTTTATTTTATTCGCCATGGCCGTACCCAATGGAACGAACAAGAGCTTTTGCAGGGATCAGGCAATTCACCACTGACCGAACAAGGAATTACAGGAGCTCAGAAAACCGGGGCGGCGCTACAACAAGTAGAATTTACCGCTGCTTATTCCAGCATTTTACAACGTGCCATTGATACGGCTGGCCATATTATCGGCCAGCGTCCCATCCCTCTTTTTCAACACTGTGGACTAAATGAGCAATTTTTTGGAAGTTGGGAAGGTATGCAGATCGCTGACTTGCGGAAGCTAACCGAATTCAAACAACTGACCAATGACCCGGCAGCTTATAAAGCATTAAGCAATGGTGGCGAAACCTTTGAACAATTAGCAGTACGTGCAATGGACGCCCTTTGCGATATCATTAAAGTACATCAATCGGGAGCCAATATTTTAGTGGTATCGCATGGCCATACCTTGCGGCTTTTATTGTCCTTACTAGGCGGAGCGACTTGGAAAAACCATCGTGATGAGGGTAAATCCGTGTCATTATTGAATACTTCAATCAGTATTGTGAAATACGATAGTGAAAGCGGTTTTCATATTGAGCAGCTTAACGATGTGGCTCATTTACAATGATCACAATCTATTACCTAATTCACACATCGACACACTGTTAGTCTATTAACTCAAGCCCCAATACGCTCGTTTTAAATCTACTCATTATTTTTTATTTTAAATCTCAACCAAAGCAGCGTCTTTTTTGTATTAATGTCTCTACCGTAAATTCTAAAAAACCGTTTGAACTTTACGATTCAAACGGTTTTTTAGTATCAATTTGTTTATATTCCATGCTTTTAAATACGGTTAAATTTTAAAATTTAATCCTCCTTCAAAGCCCTGCTTACCCTATCAAGATCTGCCAGTATTTAAACCGGCTTTGCCGTTTTCCCACAAAGTTTTCAGCAATACTTTCCACGCTGATAGTTTAGGATCAGGCTGTTTACCTTGTCCGATTAAATCCATTTGCGTCATATACCAGTTCATTTCCAACATTGCACCTGCTTTTTTATCAACAAATGCGACGCCAGTTTTGATGCGGTCTGTTTGTACAGTTTGGTAAGTACCGTTTTGCATTTGGTTCGCCAAATCAGGCACTAAGGCAAACGGACGGGCAACACCTACCAGATCCAAATGGCCGCTGGATAAGGCATCTTCCATGGCGTTTTGCGAACGGAAGCCGCCGGTAATAATCAGCGGAGCTTGGCTGACTGCACGGGCTTTTTCGGCGTAATCGATGAAGAAGGCTTCGCGTTTGCGGGTGCTGTCTTTGGCGGCTAGCATTTGCGGGCTTTCGTAGTTGCCACCGGAAACTTCAATAAAATCAATGCCCATTTCTGACAGTTTTTGCACCACCTGCACCGATTCGCTTTCGTCAAATCCGCCTTTTTGGAAATCTGCCGAATTGAGTTTTACACCCACTAAGAAATCTTTACCCACGGCGGCGCGGATGGCGGTGTAGGTTTCCAAAAGGAAGCGCATACGGTTTTCCAAACTGCCGCCCCATTGGTCTTGGCGGCGGTTGTGGTGCGGCGAGAGGAATTGGCTGATGAGATAGCCGTGCGCGGCGTGAATCTGTACGCCTGAAAATCCTGCCTGTTCGGCAATTTTCGCGGTTTGTACGAATTGCTGAATCAGCCCGTTGATTTCATCGGCAGTCAATTCGCGCGGCGGATTGATAAAGCCGTCCATGCCCACCAACGGCACGGCGCTCGGTGCAAGCGGCGTTTTATTGACTACCGCAGGCGACTGTTTGCCCGCATGATTGATTTGCATGATGAGCAGCGTGTCGTTTTGCGTGCCGGCTTTCGCCCATTTTTTCAGCATCTCAAGGCTGCGGCCGTCTGAAATCACCACATCGTTTATTGAACCTTTGCCGCTTTCGGCGACCATCACATTGCCCGTAACCAAAACACCCGCGCCGCCTTGCGCCCAAGTGCCGTACAGGCGGACGAGTTTTTCAGACGGCTGGTCGTTTTGAGCAAGTTGCTCTTCCATGGCGGATTTGAAGATACGGTTTTTAGCGGTTTTGCCGTTTGGAAAAGTGAATGGAGTGAATAACATAATCGTTCCTTTAAGTTGATAAGTTTAAAAATATAAACGTATTTAGGTAAAAATAAAGGGTTAACGGATAACCCTATTTTGAAAGCGGGCAATTTTGAGCCATCAAATCGGCAAGTTGTTTCAATCTCGCCACCGCATCCGCCATGGCAATACTGTAAAACCGCTCTTTGCCGACCTGCTCCACCGCCACCGCCCCGGCTTGCAGCATGATTTTCAAATGATGCGACACCGCAGGACGCGACAGATGCAGATGCTCGGTCAGCTCATTCACATTCATCCTGCCGTGCTCCCACAGCACGCGCAGGATTTGATGGCGGTTTTCATCGCTCAACACAGTAAAAATGGGAATGCACTCGCGCATTAAATTCATGGTTTGTTGCGGCATATTTGGCTTCTTGAGTTTATATGTTTAAAAATTTGAACGCATTTTAGAGGGAAAGATGGAGAATGTCAAAGGGAATTTTCAGAAGATGGCTTTAGTGTACAAATCACAGCGTTTCATCAATCATTATCTCAGTCTGCAAGCCGTTTCAGACGACCTTTTCGTAATAAAGAGCGGTCAAATTTTTAAGTGTTTTGCAAATCATCTTAAAAACTTGACCACTTGCATCATTATCAAGACCGCAGCCGTCTGAAACATTGATAGACCGGTTACTGATGTCCGCTTTCTGCTACTTTTGTCCATTTTGCCAATGTCTGCTTCATCTGTGCCTGAGGGATGAAGCGGGCCATCCGTTCTACTTCCTTGCCTTGATAAAACAGCAGCCATGCAGGTGCGGTCAGCACGTGGAAACGCCCGGCCATTTCGGGTATTTCAGCAATATCGGCTTTTACGGCATACACATTTCCTTCCACCGCCAAAGCTGAGTCAAGCTGGGCGGCCACGACCGTACAAACACCGCAGATTGGGGCTTTGATGTACAGTGATACTAAAGAGTGTGTGGCGATGGCCTGTTCGATGTCTTTCAAAGTGTGCAGTTGTTGCATGTCATGTACTCCTTTGAGCGATTAAGCCCTTTTCTAGTTGTCCAGAAAAGGGGCTTTCAACGAAATGAAAACAAGAAAACGTTTTGAGTCGTCTAGATTTTTTCCACAACCACTTTTACCCGCGCTTTCAGGCTGTTCAACACTGGCGAGCTGGCGGCGGAGTGGTCGGCGAAATTTTGCAGGGTAGGAAGGTCGGCGTCGGCTTTTACTTTTATGGTTAGCACCAGATTATCCAGTCCGCCGTAGCCATCTTCCATGCCGAACAGTTTGGCCATGTCGATACCGCCCCTTGCGGATATTTCAAACTGTTCCAGTTTCACGCCTGCCAATGCTGCTTGCAACTCGAAACCTATGGAGCAGCAGCCTGCCGCAGCGCTGATCAGGTATTCCACCGGATTTGGGGCGGCGTTTTCACCGCCCATGTTTTTCGGTTCGTCTGTGGTAAAGGCAGGGAAGCGGCGCACGGAGATTTCATTCTTCGTGCCGGATACCCAGCGCGAATCGGCGCGTAATACTGCCTTGCCTTTTGCATGGTCGTTTTCAACCGCTGCCATGGTAGTTCGGAAACGTTCGATATCTAACCCGTTAATCATGTTTTGTCCTTTCATATGATGAATTGCAGATGGTTTTTCGCTACACTATTTCGTACCAATTAGCGACTGACAAAATGGTGGGCAAAAGCCCACCACTTCAAGTTGATGTTTTATCATTAACCAAACACTTTTTTCAAATGTGCTTGGTAGTCTGCGAAGTATTGTTCTACTTGTGGATTTTTAACTACATCGTTACATGTAAATGTCGGTAGACGGGTCAAACCGATGAACTCGTTGAGTTTGTGGAAAGGCATGTACACAGCATCCACATCTTTGCCTTCAAAGAAGTCGCCTTCACGGGTGAACGCTTCAATCGGCGCATTCCAAGTAAGCGAAAGCATGTGTTTTTTGCCTTGCAATAAACCACCTGTACCGAAGCCTTCGGTCGGGCTGACACGATGACGGCCATCACTGTGGTAAAGCTTGCCGTGTCCAGCGATAAATACTTCGTCTATGTATTTCTTCACTGTCCAAGGCTCGTGCATCCACCAAACAGGCATCTGCCAAATCACGGCATCCATCCACAAGAATTTTTCGATTTCTGCCTCAATATCATAGCCAGCATCAATCACAGTTTCTTTTACATTGTGTCCAAGTGCGGTCAAAACTTCTTTTGCTTTTTTGTGAAGCGTGTTGTTTAACTCACCATGCGAATGGCCGAATTCTTTACCACCGTTTAATAATAAAATATTCATTTTTACTCCTAGAATAAATAATTTATAAAAAAGGGATGTGATGTTTGCGGTTATTGTCCCGTTTTCCATGAAGCGATACGTTTCAAATTATCTACCGTGTCGTGATTGACGATGGCGTCGAACGTGCCGTCCAGTTTGGCAATTTCTGCTTTGTCTTCATCACTGAGTGCAAAGTCAAAGATGTTCAAGTTTTCCGCCATGCGTTCGGGTTTGGTGGATTTTGCCAATACAATGATGCCACGTTCCACCAGCCATCGGGTAATCACCTGCGCCACGGATTTGCCGTATTTCGCACCGATTTTGCTTAACACGGGATTGTGGAAAATATCGTTTTTGCCTTCAGCAAACGGCGCCCATGCTTCCACGGCGATACCTTCAGCCTGCAAAGCGGAAACGGCTTCGTTTTTTTGTTGGAACGGATTAATTTCAATCTGATTGGCTTGCGGCATCACTTTATTGAATAGTCCCAAATCCACCGCACGCACCGGCGAAAAATTGCTCACGCCGATGGCGCGGATTTTGCCGGCTGCCTGATATTCTTCCAGCGCGCGCCATGTACCGTAGCTGTCGCCGTAAGGCTGATGAATCAGCACCATATCGATGTAATCCAAATTCAGACGGCCCAATGAACGATCCAACGAGGCTTTGGCGGCTTCGTAGCCGAAATTTTCTACCCAAATTTTGGTGGTAACGAACAATTCTTCGCGCGCCACACCGCTGTTTTTAATTCCCAAACCGACTTCGGTTTCATTCATATAAACCTGCGCGGTGTCGATGTGACGATAGCCTGCCTTGATGGCGGCAATCACGGCCTGTTCAGTTTCTGCGGGCGGAATTTGGAATACGCCGAAACCAAGTGCAGGAATTTGTACGCCGTTGTTTAATGTGATGTTTTGCATGATATTGTCTCCTGTTTGTTCTCATAAACGTGTAGCCATTTTAGCCCGTGTTTTTATTGAGATAAATTAGGTTTGGTTTTATGATGTCGTGAATTAAATTCACTAATCACCTAAAACGGGGTAGGAAAATGCAGAACTTTAACGAACTGAATTATTTTTTGACCTTGGCGCAAACGCAGAGTTTTGTGAAGGCAGGACAGCTTTTGGGGATTTCTTCTTCGGCGTTGAGCCACAGCATGAAAAATTTAGAAACGCGGCTAAATTTGCGCCTGCTCAACCGCACTACGCGCAATGTGTCGCTGACCGAAGCCGGACAGCAGCTTTTCGACCAACTTTTCCCACTTTATCAAGCCATAAACCAAGAAGTCGATGCTTTAAATGATTTTTTGAATACGCCATCGGGATTGATTCGCATCAATGCCCCTGCAATGGCAGCGGAAGCCGTGTTGTATCCAAAATTAAAGCCGATTTTGAACCAATACCCGAAAATCCGCTTGGAAATCGTGGTGGACGACCGCTGGGCAGATATTGTGAAAGAAGGGTTTGACATAGGCGTGCGGCTGGGCAACGATGTGGCGAAAGAGATGATTGCCGTGCCGATTTCTGCACCGCTCAAAATGGTATTGGTTGCCTCGCCCGATTATTTGGCGCAATACGGTTCGCCGAAAAATATTGATGATCTGCAACAGCACCGCCTTATCGGCATAAAACTCTCTGCTGAACACGGCACGGAGATGCAGTGGGAATTCAAATACAAAAAAGAGCTGATTACGTTCACGCCAAAATCGCACTTTTCCATCAACAATCATCTGCGCCGGCAAGCCGTTTCAGACGGCCTTGGCATTGCGTGGATAGCATATATGAGCGTAGCGGATGCACTCAATTCGGGGCACCTGGTCGAGCTGTTGCCTGAATACGCAATCACTTACGAACCGTTTTACCTCTATTACCCCAGCCGCCGCGGGCATTCCAATGTATTTAAGTTGATTGTGGATGCGTTAAAAGTAAAAGCCGTCTGAAATTTCAGACGGCTTTTTTCATAACAAAGAGAGGCCAAATTTTCCAGTATTTTTGCAAATTCTCTTTAAAAGATGACCGCTTATCAATCTAGCCTCACAGTCTCTCCGTCTTCCGGAACGTTAACACGGCTTTCAATGCCTTGACCGCGTATAAATTTACGCATATCGGCGCGGCTGACGGCGGTATGATTCACGGTATCCATGTGTACGGTGATGATTTTGGCTTTAGGCATGACTTGGCTGGCTTTTAATACATCAGCCGTCCCCATAATAATGCCGTCTGAAATGCCTGAAATCAGCGCGTAGCCTGTGTTCATAATCAGATAATCGGGTTTGTAGCGGTTCAATGCTTTGTTTACATCTGCCGTCCACACAGTATCACCCATAATATAAGCGGTTTTATGTCCGCTGCTTTGGAATACCACACCCATTGCATCACCTAAGATTTCGGCTAGCTGCGGGTTGGCATACATGGCCTCTGTACCATGTACGCCGCCGGTTTTGCTGATAGTTACGCCGTTGAAGACAGTGCTGCCGTTCAACACGCGTACATCAGTAAAGCCTTGGCTGCGGATTTTTGCCGCGTCGGCTTGGTGCTGCACATATACGGGCAGGTTTTTCGGAATGGAACGTGCGGCGGTTTCGTCCCAATGGTCTTCGTGGGTATGGGTAACGATGACTGCATCCACACCGTCCAAAATTTTATTCACGCTCATCGGCAGCCCGACCAGCGGCATTTTGGCTTGGTTATTGAACGTGCCGGCAAAGCCGTTCATGGAATGCTTGGGGGCGAAAAACGGGTCAATCAAAAACGTCTGCCCCGCATATTCGACCTTGGCGGTAGCGTTACGGATATGTTGGTATGAATCGTCTGCCCAAGCGGAAAAGGCTGTCGCGCCCAAAACAGTGGCAAGAATAAATTGCTTGAATTTCATGATGTTGCTCCTTAAAAAATCATGGAGCGTATTTTAAGCAGCAGGTGTATCGGCTAAAATAGGCAATATTGCCAACAAACGCAAGGATAGTGCCAAAATGTCGTCTGAAAACGAGCGTAACGAGTTTCGCCAAAATCAAGCTGTTCCCAAAATCGTGTTATATGCTCAATCGGGCATGAATGATTTTGTCTTCAACATTCCCTTTTCTGTTTTTCAGACGGCCTATCGGGACAATCCGCTCTTTGACCTGAAAATCTGTTCCGATGATAGCAAAGACGTCATCACGGCACTGGGCGCAAGCATTCCCGTACACGGCGGATTGGATTTGACGGAAGAAGCCGACATCATCGTCATCGCAGGCTGGCGCAATATTGAAGAAACCCCGACGCCGGAACTGGCTGAGAATTTACAGCGGGCAGCGAAACGTGGTGCGCATATCACCGCCCTATGCTACGGCTCTTACGCCCTTGCCTACACAGGACTTTTAGACGGCAGAACCGCCGCCACCCACTGGCTTGCCGAAGACGACTTTGTCCGCCGTTTCCCTAAAATTCATCTGGATACCAACCGCCTATATGCGGAAGACGGCAACTTTTTAACATCGGCAGGTGCGGCAGGCGGGCTAGATTGCTGCCTGTACCTCATCCGCAAAATCCACGGTGCAACCATTGCCAACGACCTTGCCCGTACCTTGGTTGCGGCACCACACCGCGAAGGCGGGCAGGCACAGTTTATCCACCGACCTGTCGAACGTCGTACCGCCGATGACAAAATCAACCGCTTATTGGACGAACTGCGCCAAAACCTTGCCACCTCATACCGCTTGGACGATTTGGCAAAAAAATTAGCTGTTTCCCGCCGTACCTTTATCCGCCATTTTTCTCAAGCCACAGGCATGAATTTCGGCGAGTGGCTCACCACAGAGCGGCTATGGCAGGCGCAGGATTTATTGGAAAATACGGATTTGCCGATAGACCGCATCGCCGAACAAAGCGGCTTCGGCAGCGCGGCAAACCTACGTTTACAGTTCAAAGCCAAGTTTAAAATCAATCCGAATGCCTGGCGGAAAGTATTTGGCAGATAGCTTGCGTTAGTCAATCCAAAATACCTGAGTGCAGGCTGCTTTGGAGGTCGTCTGAAAACCCAAAAAGCAGCCTGTACTTTTCAGACGGCCTTTTTTCTTTTTCAAAGAGTAGAGAAATTTCAAAGAGTTTTTATAAATCATCTTCAAAATCCAAACGCTTGTTCTATCCTAATCATTTATATTCAAAGATGACAAGCTCAATCTCATCCTCGCCAATAGAGATAGCGGCTATTATATGGATACAAGATGCCGTCTGAAAGTTGAGTTTCAGACGGCCTTTGTGTAATGTGAGCTTTCCTACCATTTTTCCTTGCATCGATGAATCATACTTCCTCTACGATGTAAATTATGTAAACACTGTGTTGATGGTTTATCATAGCTAGACTCGCACCTAGCAATCATAAATACCGCAATATGTATAAAATCAAAAACCAATAAGAGAAAAAATGAATAAACAACAACTTGCAGCCAAAATTTGGCAATCTGCGAATAAAATGCGTTCCAAAATTGAAGCGAACGAATACAAAGACTACATCTTAGGCTTTATTTTCTACAAATTTTTGTCCGACAAACTGGAGAAATTTGCCCTTGAACAAGGCTTAGAAAAATCAAATTTTGCCGATGAGCTTACCGAATCTAACGTGGATCTTGTCAACCATATCAAAAGAAACCTCGGCTATTTCATCAGCTACGAACATCTATTCTCAACTTGGTTAGCCCAAGGCTCGGATTTCAATATTGCCAACGTCCGCACTGCAATGAGCGCTTTCAGCCGCAATATTGCAGAAAACTACATCTCAGTTTTTGACGGCATTTTCAAAACCTTAGAATCCGGTTTGAGCAAATTGGGCGATACCGCCGCCAGCCAAACCAATGCGGTGAAAGACCTTTTCGTACTGATTGCCGATATTCCGATGGACGGCAAACAGGGCTATGACGTATTGGGCTTTATTTATGAATACCTGATTAGCATGTTTGCTGCCAACGCAGGCAAAAAAGCGGGTGAATTTTATACGCCGCACGAAGTATCTTTGCTGATGTCGGAGATCATTGCCGACCATCTCAAAGATCGCGAAGAAATCAGCATTTACGACCCGACCAGCGGCTCAGGTTCATTGCTGATCAACATCGGCCATAGCGTTGCCAAACATCTCAAAAGCGCCGACAGTATCAAATATTACGCACAAGAATTAAAAGAAAACACTTACAACCTCACGCGCATGAATTTGGTCATGCGCGGCATTTTGCCGAGCAATATTTTCACCCGCAACGCCGACACATTAGAAGACGACTGGCCGCTGGAAGGCGATCCGCTGTATCTGGATGCCGTAGTGTCCAATCCGCCCTATTCCCAGCCGTGGAATCCCAAAGACAAAGAAGGCGACATCCGCTACAAACGTTTTGGCGTCGCCCCGCAGGCAAAAGCCGATTTTGCCTTTTTATTGCACGACCTCTTCCACTTAAAACCCGACGGCATCATGACCATCGTCTTGCCGCATGGCGTGCTTTTTAGAGGTGGCGAAGAAGAGAAAATCCGAAAAAATCTGATTGAATACAATCATATCGATGCCATTATCGGTCTGCCTGCCAATATCTTTTTTGGTACGGGCATTCCCACCATCATCGTCGTTTTACGCCAAGAGCGCGAACGTAACGACGTGTTGATGATTGACGCCTCCAAGCATTTCATCAAAGTGGGCAAAAACAACCATTTGCAGGCAAGCGACATCAAGCGCATTGTCGATTGCGTGACCCATCGCCGGGAATTGCCTAAATTCTCCCGCATTGTGCCGAAAGCCGAAATTGTGGCAAACGGCTACAACCTCAACATTCCACGCTATGTCGACTCTGCCGAGCCGGCAGAGCAATGGGATATTTTCGCCACCATACACGGCGGCATTCCCAAAGCCGAGCTGGCACAATTCGCAGACTATTGGGCAGCCTTTGACGGTTTACAGACAGCCTTATTTACCGATAACGGCACACCTTATGTGCAGCCGAAAACTGACAATCTTAAAGCCGCCATGCAAAGCCACGCCAGCGTGCTGAATTACCAAGCGCAATTTGCAGAAAACTTTGCCGATTTCCCCGCTCGCTTGGAAATCCTGCTGATTGAGCCGATGGAAACGCTCAATATCTCCCAAACCCAGCAGCAGCTTGCCGAACTCATCCGCCAAAAAGTGCAGGCAATGCCCCTATTGGATTTTTATACCGCCTATCAAAAACTCGATGACCTATGGCGCGCCGATGTGGCAGGCATTGCCGCCGATTTGGAGATGATTCAAACCGAGGGCAAACAGGCAATTAAGCAGGTTGATCCATTTATGGTGTTGAAAAAAGACAGCAAAACCAAAAAAGAAGCCGAAGTACAAGACGGCTGGGTGGGGCATATTCTGCCGTTTGAATTGGTACAGGCCGTCAAATTGCCGCAGGAATTGGCAAACCTGAAAGCCAAAGAAACCCGTTTAGAGGAAATCGCCGCCGAAATGCAAAGCATTTTGGAAAACCTAAGTGAAGAAGAAAAAGCCTGCCCTGCCGTCAATGAACAAGGCGACGGCTTTATCAATGCCGAAATTCCAAAAGCCTTGCAACAAGAATTGGAAGCCGACGGCATAACAATTGCTAAAAAAGCCGACTTGACCAAAGCCATCGACAAACACATTTTTGCCGAAGAAAGCCTGGGCGCAAAATTGCAGGCTGCCTATAAACTGCTTGCCGAAGAAAAAACGCTCAAGGCAGAACTCAAAACCCAATCCGCCGAGCTTCACAGCAAAACCAAAGCCGCCATTGAAGCACTTAGCGATGCCGAAGCCCTCGATTTGCTCCGCCAAAAATGGTTTGTTCCGCTCAATGCCGCGATGTGCAGGCTGCCTGAAAACATGCTGGCGCAATTCAGCCAAAAACTGACCGCACTTTGCGACAAATATGCCGACACCTATCAGCACATCAGCGAGCGTAAACAGGAAAGCTCCGCCGCACTGGCGCAAATGATGGACGAACTCACCGGCAGCGAGTTTGATTTGCAGGGCATTGCCGCATGGCAGGCGATTTTGAAAGGCTAAGGGGGCAAAATGAATAAGCAACAAGAGCCACGTTTGCGGTTTAAAGGGTTTACAGAAGAGTGGAAAAATAAAACTTTAGGCGATTTAGGAAGAGTAGAAATGTGTCGCCGTATTTTTAAAGAGCAAACCCAGCCAAGTGGTGAAATTCCCTTTTTTAAAATCGGTACATTTGGACAAGAACCAGACGCATTTATCAGTAGTGAATTATTTGAGGAATACCGCCAAAAATACCCTTATCCTAAACAAGGAGATATTTTAATTTCTGCTGCGGGTACAATTGGCCGAACGGTTAAATTTACAGGGGAGAATGCGTATTTTCAAGATAGCAACATAGTTTGGTTGCGTTTTGATGAAAGCCAAATAACTTCAACATTTTTAAATATCACATACCAAAATATTAAATGGGATTTAGAAGGAAGCACAATCAAGCGGTTATATAACAGTGATTTATTATCAGCAGAAATAACTGTACCTTCCCTTCCTGAACAAACCCACCTCGGTTTGTTTTTCAGTCGTTTAGACAGCCAAATTGCCGAGAGCCGTGCGGTATTGGAAAAAAGCCGTCAGCTTAAAAAGGCAATGCTGGCAAAAATGTTCCCCGCAAACGGTGAAAAAATACCAAAAATCCGCTTTAAAGGGTTTGAGGGGGAATGGGAGACATATCAAATTTGTGATTTATTTAGAATTACTCGTGGTAATGTCTTAGCTACGACAAATTTAGTAGATAATAAAAATGAAGATTATTGTTATCCTGTCTATAGTTCACAAACGAAAAATAAAGGTCTGATGGGATATTGGAAACATTACCTGTTTGAAAATGCGATTACTTGGACAACTGATGGAGCAAATGCTGGAGATGTAAATTTTCGTTCAGGGAAATTCTATTGCACAAATGTGTGTGGGGTTCTAATTAATGAAGAGGGTTTTGCAAATCAATGTATTGCTGAGATTCTCAATTTAGTTACACACAGCTATGTATCCTATGTTGGAAATCCTAAATTGATGAATAATGTAATGGCGGAAATTCCTATACTTATTCCACCAACCATTAAAGAACAAACCGCTATCGGTAATTTCTTCCGCCAACTAGACGAAACCATTGCCTTACAGTCGGCAGAAGTCGAAAAATTAAACCAACTCAAAAAAGGGCTGTTGGCGGCGATGTTGGTATAGGGCAGTGTCCCTGCCCATGATTGAGGCCGTCTGAAAAATTGTAGTAGCGCCCTTACGGAGAAAAAGAATGTTTAATAAAGAAGCTGATTTTGAAAACGCACTGATTGCCTTGCTTGCCACCAAAAGCTGGGAAAAGGAAGTGTTGCGCTATCCTACCGAAGAAGAGTTGATTGCCAACTGGCAGGCGCATTTGAATAAAACCAACCAACATATCGACAAGCTCGATGTGCCGTTGCTTCGCACGGAAATGAACCAGATTTTGGAGCAGGTGCAGGCATTAAAAACGCCTTATGCGCTAAACGGCTTTATCAATGGCAAAACGGTAGCAATCAAGCGTGAAAATGAGGAAAGCCGTCATTTCGGCAAGGAAGTGTCGCTGGATATTTTCGACCGTGAGGAAATTTCTGCCGGCAAAAGCCGCTATCAAATTGCCCAGCAGCCCCAATTTACTCCTCGTTCGGATTTATACCCTAAGCAGCGAGGCGATTTGATGTTGTTAATCAACGGTATGCCGATGTTTCATATTGAGCTGAAACGCTCTGGCGTACCCATCAGCCAAGCAACCAATCAAATTGAGCGATACCATAAGGCAGGCGCGTTTTCGGGCATTTTTAGCCTGGTGCAGGTGTTTGTGGCTATGACGCCGGAAGAATGCCGCTATTTTGCCAATACCGGTGGTCAATTAAATCCTGCGTTTTATTTCCGTTGGGCGGATTTCAATAATGTGTATATGAACGATTGGAATAAGGTGGCGACGCATTTCCTCTCGATTCCGATGGCGCACCAGTTTATCGGCGATTACACCATTGCCGATGCGAAAGACGAGCAGCTGAAAGTGTTGCGCAGCTATCAGTATTATGCGGTCAACAAAATTGCCGACACGGTGGCAAAAACAGATTGGACTTTGGGCAATCAGCGCGGCGGCTATATTTGGCATACCACAGGCTCGGGCAAAACGATGTCGAGTTTTAAATCGGCACAGTTAATCAGCCGCCGTAAAGATGCGGATAAGGTGATTTTCTTGCTCGACCGTATTGAGCTGGGCAAGCAATCGCTGGAGGAATATCAGAATTTTGCCGATAGTAAAGATGATGTGCAGGCAACGGAAAACACCGCCATTTTGCTCGCCAAGCTGAAAAGCAAACAAGACCGCGACCGCTTAATCGTTACCTCCATTCAAAAAATGAGTAATATCAAGGCGGAAGAAGGGGTAAATGAGGCTGACATCGAGCAAATCAGTGGCAAGCGGCTAGTGTTTATCATTGATGAAGCCCACCGCACTACTTTTGGCGATATGTTGCTCACCATTAAGCACACCTTCCCCAATGCGATTTTCTTCGGCTTTACCGGCACGCCGATTGAAGAAGAAAACGCTAAGAAAAATTCAACCACTGCCACGGTTTTCGGCAATGAATTGCACCGCTATTCGATTGCAGACGGCATTCGCGATGAAAATGTGCTGGGCTTTCACCCCTTCCATATCCGTACCTTTAAAGACAGCGACTTACGCAGATCTGTCGCTTTGCAAGAAGCCAAAGCAACAGATGAAAGCGAAGTATTTGCCGATGATCAAAAGAAAAAAATCTACAATCAATTTATGAATGATGTGCCGATGGCGGGAGAATATACTTCAGACGGCAAATATCAAAAAGGCATTGAAGATTATATACCCAATGTGCAATATCAAACGCCGGAACATGTGAATGCAGTTATCGACGACATACTGGAAAATTGGCGACGCCTCAGCCAAGGCAAAAAATATCATGCCATTTTTGCCACCAGCTCTATTCCCGAAGCGGTCAATTATTACCGCCTAATTAAAGCCAGAATTGCTGAGGAAGCTAAAGATTCTGAGGAAGCTAAAAATTCCTTGCCGAAACTGACCGCCCTTTTTGATCCGAATATTCTTAACGATGGGCAAGGCAACGATAAGGAAAAATGGATTGCCGAAATTTTGGAAGATTACAACGCCCAGTTCGGCACAAGCCTCGGCTATGCCACTTATTCCCGATTTAAAACGGATTTGTCGGATAGGTTGTCGCATATCAATGCGTATAAGAGAATCAAGCCCGACGAGCAGCTGGATTTGTTGATTGTAGTCGATCAGATGCTGACAGGCTTCGACAGCAAATGGCTCAATACGCTCTATCTAGACAAAATTTTGGATTACGCCAACTTGATTCAGGCGTTTTCCCGCACTAACCGCGTATGCGACAAAACCGATAAGCCTTTTGGTTTAATCCGCTATTACCGCAAGCCGCATACGATGCAACGCAATATTGAGCGAGCCGTAAAACTTTATTCGGGCGACCGTCCAATGGGGCTGTTTGTCGATAATTTAGATAAGGTTATCGACAAAATGAATGTCTGTTTTTCCGATATTGCCGATATTTTCAAATGGGCAGGATTAGAGGATTTTTCAAAAAACCCTGATGATACAACCTCATGCGCAAAGTTTGTCAAACTATTCAATCAGCTCAATGAGCACTTACAAGCTGCTCGGCTCTTGGGTTTTTCTTGGGAAAAATCAAGCTATGACGTGGTACAGGAAGACGACAGCGTGATCACTGCCACACTCAATTTCGATCAAGAGACCTACGATAAACTGCTGGCTCGTTATAAAGATTTGTTTAAAGAAAGTTCAGGCAATGGTGGCGGTAGCGATGATGTGCCATTTGATTTGCGTTCGCACATCAACGAAATCGAAACCGATAAAATTGATCAAAATTATATGAATGCCCGTTTTGAAAAATGGCTTAAAACCATCGGCGGCATAGAAGAAGCTGCTGCACTTGAGGAGCTACACCACTCTTTTGCTACGCTTTCTAAGGAAGATCAAAAATTTGCTGAGTTGTTTTTACATGATGTGCAATCCGGCGATATCAAGCTTGATCCAAATTTAGCATTAAGTGATTACATCACCACGTATAAACAAAAAGATGCCAATGATAAGGTGCTAAAAGTAATTAAAGGTTTAGGGCTGGATGGAGATTTGCTACGTGCACTGCTGGCAAGAAAATATACCAGCGAAAATTTGGACTTAGGCAGACTAAATGACCTAAAAGAAACAGTCGATAGGGAAAAAGCCAAAGCTTATTTTAACGAAGAACGTATATTTTATTTAAATATACGGATTGATGAATTTCTAAGGGAACTAATTACAAGATAGTTATTACCTATTGAAAGATATTAAATAATCATCAAGTCAGCCTATCTCTACCTGAACATTAGTCCCCTTACTGATCCAACTACAAAGGCTGGGCCAAATCGTTTTCCGTGTTGTAGCTGATAAAATCCTGTTCATGAGGAAAATGGACGATCCGCGCGCGCTGTTGCTGCAGCCAGCCGCGGATGCTGCGCATTCCTGAATAAAGGTATGGCACGGTGCTTTGCAGGATTTGCGGCCGGATAAACATCACGCTGTAATGCGGTCTGGCAGGGGTCTCCACATAGAATGCATTACACAATGGCGTGCGCCGCGCGATGGTTTCAAACTGGGAAACCAAGTTTTCCGGCAAACGCGGCATATCGCAGGATACGATAAGCAGCCAATCGGCAGTGGCAATTTGCAAATCGTTGGCGGCTGTACACAAGGCGGCTAAAGGGCCGTAATGCTGCCATTGGCGCGCATCAGAGAAAACGTGCGCGCTGCGTTGGGCGTAAGACTCAAGGTTGCGATTGGCACTGATGGCGATGTGGCTGACTTGGGGGCGGATTTTTTCGATAACATGATCTATCAAGGCTTTGTTGTGCCATTGCACCAACCCCTTATCGACACCTCCCATCCGGCTTCCCTGCCCGCCGGCCAATATCAGTGCGAAAATTTTCATTTTGGTAGTCCTTTGCGAAGCAGAGTATGGAGTGTGGTTCAAGATGTTGTGTTTATTGGATAAGTTTCAAGGTTTCAGGCCGTCTGAAACCTTATTTTCATGATTTAATTCACTTGAGATGAATTTTATCATAACATGATTTTACATTAAACCCCTGTTTTTTCTTATCATAACCACACAATTATTTTAGACAGGTTGTTTATAGACCAAAAGAATGATATTTTTATAAGATTATCGGATTAGTTCCCCTGCGTGCTTTATGCGTTTATTCTCCGGATCTTCAGACGGCCTGAGCCTGTCTTCGCGTTTAAAACTGCTGACTTTTTTATGGGTCAGTTCGGCATTTTTGTCGATTGTCTTTACCCTTCTGCTTTCTTGGCGTTTGGAAAACGCGGCTAAAACGATTGAAGATGCAGGCAGTTTGAAAATGCAGGTGTATCGTTTGGCTTATATGGCAAGCGTCCGTACGCCCAATGCGCAAATTGATAACCAAATCAAAGAATTTGAGCGTACGCTGGCCAATGTGACGCAAAGTGATGCCATTCATCCGCTGATTCCGTCTCAAACGCCGTTGGCTTACGACTTGATTCAATCGATGCTGTTGATTGATTGGGAATCCAACATCAAGCCGTCTTTGCAACATTACGAGCGTCCAACCCAAATCGGCCTGTATCGTTTTGCCGGCAACATCGAGCTGTTTTTACAGGCGATGGAAAATGCCAACGAGCAAAATACCTTGTGGCTGCGCCGCTTTCAAATGGCCATGATGCTGATGATTGTTGTGGCCGCAGGCTTGATGATTGTTTGGCATTATTCATGGATTATCCGGCCCTTGGAAAAACTGCGTGATGGCGTAGAAACCATCAGCAAAGGGCATTTCGGCGTTCAAATCGAGACAGACCAGATCCGTGAGTTTGCCCAAGTAAGCAAGGGTTTTAACCAAATGAGCCGCCGTCTGCATACGCTTTATACAGACTTGGAAGGACAAGTTGCCAAACAAACCCAAGACTTGGCGCGGCAAAACCGTGATTTAACCCTGCTCTACCAAACCACGCGCAATCTGCACCAAACTTTTACGCCCCAACAGGCGGCAGAAGAATTTTTAACTCAGATTCTGCCGGCGTTTTCAGCCTTAGGAGGTACGGTATATCTTTCCGATGAGGAGCGGAAACGTTCTGATTTGGCGGCAAGCGTCGGTGAAACCGAAGAAGGAAATCGTGTAGAATTTCCGATCGTTTATCAAGACGAACAGCTCGGCGTACTGACCCTATATTTTTCAGACGGCCATATGCCTGATGAGCAAGACGAAAAACTGCTGCATACTTTAAGCGGACAGCTGGGCATTTCCATCGCCAACAACCGCATGGAACAAGAGCGCCGCCTGCTTGCAGTCTTGCAGGAGCGTAACTTGATTGCGCAAGGTTTACATGACAGCATCGCGCAAGCTTTGACCTTTTTGAATTTGCAGGTACAAATGCTGGAAAGCGCGTTTGCCTCAGACCAACGCGAGCAGGCCGAAGAAAATATCGGCTTCATCAAAGACGGCGTGCAGGAATGCTACGAGGACGTACGCGAACTTTTAATGAATTTCCGCACCAAAATCAGTAATAAAGATTTTCCTGAAGCGGTAGAATCGCTGCTGGCGCGTTTTGAACGACAAACCGGTATTCCAGTTGATTTAAAATGGCAGGACGACGGGCAGGCTTTGAATTATGATGAGCATTTGCAGATTATCTTCATCTTGCAGGAAAGCCTGTCTAATATCCGTAAGCACGCGCGTGCGCAACATGTCAGCGTCGAAATTGCCAACCACGGCGATTTTGTCATGACGATTCGTGACGACGGCGCTGGCTTTAATAAAGAACACCTATCAAACCGGCCTTCAGGCGAACATGTCGGCTTGGGCATTATGCAGGAACGGGCCCAACGGATTAACGCAGAATTGGCCATTACATCGCAGATTGGGCAAGGTACAGTTGTTATGCTGACGTTGCCGCAACAAATGAGAACAGCATCATGACGATTAAAATTACCCTTATTGACGACCACACCCTATTTCGCAGCGGTATCAAGGCCTTACTTTTACGCCAGCCTGATTTTGAAGTCGTCGGCGAAGCTTCAGACGGCCTGGCCGGCGTAAAAATGGTTGAGCAGCTCAAGCCTGATGTGGTTTTGCTGGACTTGGATATGCCGGTCATGAACGGCCGCGAAGCATTGGCCCAAATTTTAAGTATCAATCCGCAGCTGACCGTCATCATGCTGACCGTTTCTGAAGACAGCGATGATTTGACCGAATGTATGCGTATGGGTGCAAAAGGCTTTTTGCTGAAAAACATCAATGCCGACTTCCTGTTGGAAAGCATCCGCAAAGCCGTCGATGGCGACAATGTATTCTCTCCAGAAATGACCAGCCGCTTGGTGCAATCGCTGATTTCTCCATCTCCTTCCCGCTCCGACCATCTGCTGGAGCAACTGACCCCGCGTGAGATGGAAATCTTGGGCTATCTTGCCGCCGGACACAGCAACAAAATCATTGCCCGCCATTTGAATCTGGCAGAGTCAACCGTCAAAGTGCATGTGCAAAACCTGTTGCGCAAGTTGAACCTAAGCAGCCGCGTCCAAGCAGCGGTTTATGCGGTGCAACACAAAGTACCGCAACCGGTATTGTCTTAAAAAGGCCGTCTGAAACCTTCTTTTTAAAAGGTTTCAGGAAAAGCGTTTATTCGCTATAATCACGCCGATTTATATGCAGGGTTGTCTGATTCTTTCAGACGGCCTTTTTATTTGATTTCCCACTGATTTAAAACAACATGTCCGAAAATATTCCAGAAAATACACCCGAAAATACCGTTCCTGAAGAACACAAACGCAGCATCCGCAGTTTCGTCTTGCGCCAAGGCCATATGACCGCGGCCCAACAGCGCGCGATCGATACGATGTGGCCGCAATTCGGTGTGGACTTCCAAGAGGCTCCTTTGGATTTGAACCACGCTTTTGGACGGGATAATCCTAAAGTTTTGGAAATCGGTTTCGGTATGGGCGTTGCGACAGTGGAAATCGCCAAACGTCTGCCCGATACCGACTTTTTAGCAATTGATGTTCACGGCCCGGGCGTCGGCAATATCTTGAAGCTGATTGAGGAAGAACACATTTCCAATATCCGCGTGATGCGTCATGATGCGGTGGAAGTAGTGGAAAAGATGCTGGAAGACAGTTCTTTATACGGTATTCATATTTTCTTCCCTGACCCTTGGCACAAAAAACGTCACAATAAACGCCGCTTGGTACAAGTGCCGTTTGTTGAAAAGCTGCTGCCCAAACTCAAAAGCGGCGGCTATGTCCATATGGCAACCGACTGGGAAGAATACGCCGTGCAAATGCTGGAAGTTTTGAGCAGTTTTGACGCTTTGCAAAACACGGCTGCCGATTACGCCCCTACGCCTGATTATCGTCCTGAAACCAAATTTGAAGCCCGAGGCAAACGATTGGGTCATGGCGTTTGGGACTTGGTGTTCCGTAAGAAATAGCCGAACATAAAACACAAGGCCGTCTGAAAAATTTCAGACGGCCTTTTATCTTACTGATTAAGCTAAGAAAAGTTTATAAGCCGGATTATCGGTTTCTTCTTTATAAACATAACCCAAGCTCTCCAAGAAGTCGGTAAAGGCTTCATTGTCGCTTTCAGGTACATCGATACCGACCAAAATACGGCCATAGTCCGCACCATGATTGCGATAATGGAACAAGGTAATATTCCATTCGGCACGCATATGGTTCAAGAAGCGGGACAATGCGCCGGGACGCTCTGGGAATTCAAAGCTGACCAAGCGTTCGCTGGATACTTTTTCCGTACGTCCGCCGACCATGTAACGGATATGGATTTTGGCGATTTCGTCATTGGTCAGATCGACATTGGGCAGGCCTGCTTCAGTCAGTTGTTCACTGATGACGGCCAAGTCTTGCGCACCGGCGGTTTGCAGGCCGACAAAAATATGAGCATTGTTGTCGTTGCCGTAGCGGTAGTTGAACTCGGTAATGTTCCGACTACCCAATACATTGATAAACTTGAGGAAGCTGCCTTTTTCTTCAGGAATGGTAACGGCAAAAATACCTTCGTTGCCCTCGCCCAGTTCACTGCGTTCTGAAACATGGCGCAGGCGGTGGAAGTTCATGTTGGCGCCGCTGGTAACGGCAACCAGGTTTTGACCTTGGATATTGTTTTTCGCAACGTAAGCCTTCAAGCCGGCAAGCGCCAATGCGCCTGCAGGTTCGGTAATGCTGCGCGTATCGTCAAAAATATCTTTAATTGCGCCGCACAACATATCCGTATTGACCGTAATAATCTCGTCCAGCAGCTCTTTACACAGGCGGAAGGTTTCATCACCGACAACCTTGACCGCCGTGCCGTCTGAAAACAGGCCTACATCTTTCAAATGTACGATTTCCCCTGCCTCAACCGATTGTTTCATACAGCAAGAATCATCGGTTTGCACGCCAATGACTTTAATTTCAGGGCAAACCTGTTTGATAAACGCCGCTACACCCGCTGCCAAACCGCCGCCGCCAATCGGGACAAAAATCGCATTGATATTGCGATGTTGTCGGAGAATTTCCATGCCGACAGTTCCCTGACCGGCAATCACATCAGGATCATCAAACGGCGCGATATAAGTCAGTTTTTCCTTTTCTGCCAACTCCATCGCATAATCATAGGCATCGTTGTAAGACACGCCTTTCAATACCACTTCGCCGCCTCGGCTCTTGACCGCATCAATTTTGATTTTCGGCGTAGTTTCCGGCATCACAATCACCGCACGGCAACCCAAATACTGCGCCGACAAAGCCACACCCTGTGCATGGTTGCCCGCACTGGCAGCAATCACGCCGCAATCCAAGGCTTCTTTAGGCAGTTTCGCCATTTTGTTGTACGCGCCGCGGATTTTGAACGAAAACACCGGCTGCAAATCTTCACGTTTGAGCAAAACCTGATTGTTCAGACGGCCTGACAGACTGCGCGCCAAATCCAAGGGCGTTTCTACGGCCACATCATAAACGGAAGCGGTCAAAATACGGGTTAGATAATCAGAAAGAGGAAGGGAATGGTTCATGGTATTTTAGTGTTCGGAAATAAATTGCAATTCGGTCAAATCGACCGGAGGAAAAAGTTAAAACCATACCCCTGAGGCCGTCTGAAGGCAAGAAAAATCTTAGCAAAGCCTAAATGAGACGGTATAATGTCCGCTTAATATCTATTTAATATGCCAAACTGTTTACTTTGAAACAGTGTCCACTCATATTCAAATCCACACATAATGATGAAAAAAACGCTACTTAGCTTAATTTTTGCTGCCCTCCTGAATACTCCTGCCCTTGCTGCAGACCCGGTTGCTTCCGCACCTGCCGTACAAAGCGAGGCTCAAACGCAGCCGCTGCTGCGCAGCATCAACAGCCCGACAACACCGCCGGAAATTGCGGCGACTGCCTACATCGTTACCGACCTGCACAGCAAGCAAACTTTGGCATCCAACAATGCCGACACGCCTATCGAGCCTGCCGCATTGACACAAATGATGACCGCCTACCTTGCCTTTAAAGCACTGGAAAACGGTACGCTCCAAGCAGATCAAATGCTGACAGTTTCAAACGTCGGCTGGAAAGTCGAAGGTTCTCGTATGTTCCTCGCCCCCAAAGTTCCTGTCAGCGTCAGCGATTTGATTAAGGGTACAACCATCCAGTCAGCCAACGATGCCGCCATTACCCTTGCCGAAGCTATTGGCAACGGCTCTATCGACGAATTCGTCAAACAAATGAACGAAGAAGCCAAACGCTTGGGCATGAAGCATACCCACTTCAACAACCCGACCGGTATTTCTTCTAACGGCCATGTTTCAACCGTTGGCGACTTGGCCATTTTGGCAGCCGCGCTGATCAATGACTATCCGAAATACTATCCTTTGTTTGCAAACAAATCTTTCAAATACAATAACATCGAGCAGCCCAACCGTAATCTCCTGCTCTATCGCGACAGCAGTATCGATGGTTTGAAAACCGGATATAGCGAAGGCGCAGGCTACCATCTCGCTGCTTCCAGCAAACGCAACAACCGCCGCATTGTTTCCATCCTTGCCGGTGCCGAATCCACCGAAGCGCGCGCCAGCGAAAGCAGCAAATTGCTCAACTGGTCATTGCAGGCATTTGATACACCTAAACTGTACAACGGCGGAGAAGTGATTTCCCAAGTCAAAGTTTACAAAGGCGGTACCAAAGCCGTAGATATCGGTTTCTTGGACGATGTTTACATTACCATTCCCCACGATACCGGCAAAAACGTCAAACCAATCTTAGAAACGCTTCAGCCCGTCCTCGCCCCGATTGAAAAAGGCCAAGTATTGGGCAAGCTGAAAGTCATGAAAGACGGCAAAATCATTGCCGAAAAAGACGTCGTCGCCCTGACCGGCGTGGAAGAAGGCAGCTGGTTGCGCCGTATGTGGGACGCGATTGTGTTGTGGTTTAAAGGTTTATTCAGTTAATCCTCTTTCTATCAAAACATAAATAAAGGCCGTCTGAAATTTTCAGACGACCTTTTGTATATCTGTTTTATGGCTTTAATAAAAATTCCTAATAAGAAATTTATCCATTTTAATCTTAGCAGTTTCAGTGATTGACAATATGAAACGCTTCAAAAAAATGCCGTCTGAAAACATAAAGATTTTCAGACGGCATTTCAATACCTTAATAGGCTATCAGTATGGGCTTAAACTAAGCCTTTTTTCTCCAGATAGCTTTCGTAATCGCCCAAGTAGTGTTCATATCCGCCTTTGCCATCCAATTCGATGATTTGGGTAGCCAATGAAGATACAAACTGACGGTCATGCGATACGAAAATCAGCGTGCCGTTGTATTTTTCCAGCGCCATGTTCAAGGATTCGATGCTTTCCATGTCCATGTGGTTGGTCGGTTCGTCCATGACCAAAACATTAGGTTTCAACAGCAACAGTTTGCCGTAAAGCATACGGCCTTTTTCGCCACCGGAGAGAACCTTCACTTTTTTCACAACATCGTTGCTGCCGAAGAGCAAGCGGCCTAAAGTGCCGCGGATGACTTGTTCGTCATCGCCTTCTTGACCCCATTGGCGCATCCATTCACTCAGGTCCATATCGACGTCGAAGTCATTTTCATGGTCTTGCGGATAGTAGCCGACGCTAGCTTTTTCCGCCCATTTGATGGTGCCTTCGTCCGGCAACAGGCCGTCTGAATATTCGGGGTTGTACGCGCCGGCCAAGAGTTTCAGCAAGGTAGATTTACCTGCGCCGTTCGGGCCGATGATGGCAAGGCGTTGGCCTGCTTCAAGGATAAAGTTCAGGTTTTTAAACAACTGAGTTTCAAAACGTTTAGCCAGTTTTTCAACTTCCACCGCCTGACGGTGCAACTTGGCTTTTTCGTCGGCTTCAAAACGGATATATGGGTTTTGACGGGTAGAAGGTTTGACTTCGACCATCTCCGATTTGATTTTGTCTGCCTGTTTCAGACGGCTGGTTGCCTGACGGGCTTTGGATTTGTTAGCGGAGAAGCGTGCGACAAACTCTTGCAGCTCTTGCAGTTTCTCTTTGGCTTTGGCGTTGTCTTTCAGGGCGCGCTCACGCGACTGGGCAGAAGCGAGCATATAGTCGTCGTAGTTGCCCGGATAGATGGTGATGGTGTTGTAGTCCAAATCCGCCATGTGTGTGCAGACTTCGTTCAAAAAGTGACGGTCATGCGAGATGATGATCATGGTGGAGTCGTATTGGTTCAACACGCCTTCCAGCCAGCGGATGGTATTAATGTCCAAGTTATTGGTCGGTTCGTCCAAGAGCAATACATCTGGTTTGGAGAACAGGGCTTGCGCCAGCAATACGCGCAGTTTGAAGCCCGGAGCGACTTCTGCCATGGTCGCATTGTGCAAATCTTCGGAAATGCCCACGCCGCTCAATAATTCGGCAGCGCGCGCTTCGGCGGTGTAGCCGTCGTATTCGGCGAACTTGGCTTCCAGTTCGGCAGCTTTCATATAGTCGTCTTCGGTGGCTTCGAGGTTGGCGTAAATCGCGTCGCGTTCGGTCATCGCCGCCCACATTTCGGTGTGCCCCATCATCACCACGTCCAGCACGCGCATGTCTTCGTAGGCAAACTGGTCTTGGCGTAATTTACCCAAACGCACGCCGTTTTCAATCGCTACTTCGCCGGCAGTCTGTTCCAAATCGCCGCCGAGGATTTTCATGAAGGTGGATTTGCCTGAGCCGTTGGCGCCGATCAAGCCGTAACGGTTGCCTTCGCCGAATTTGACGGATACGTTTTCAAACAGCGGCTTTGCGCCGAACTGCATGGTGATGCCGTTGGTAGAAATCATTATTCGTAAAACCTTTATAAATAGAATGTTATAATCGGACGCGATTGTAGCATATTTTTGCAAAGACCTCAGGATTGAGGCCATGGCAAATGCGCCCAATTTCGATGCAAGATGAAAACAGGCAACGCTTCACGCAAAAATGCGTTGTAGGCAGCATTTCAGGCCGTCTGAAACGGAGAAACGATATGGAAACGCACAAAATCTATTACGCCGTGATTATTTTAGTATGTGCCGCTTCCATGCTGCTCAGCCCGTTTTTCTATATCCGCCGCACGCGCTCGGGCGCCGAATTGCGGCGCGCACCCAGACAGTGGAAACCCATCCTATTCGCCAACATCATCATGATTGCGGCTTTGTTTGTTTGGTGGAAATGGTTTTAAGGAAAAATAAAAATGAACAAACTTTGGATCAGCACATTACTGCTCGCTTTGACAACTGCGGTTTCCGCCGCGCCTATTTTTGAATGTACCGATTCTGCCGGCCGCAAAATCTATACCCAAGCCGGCGGCAAAAACTGCAAAACCAGCAATATCGGCAAACCGTCCGTATATACTTCTGCGCCTGTTTCAACACCGGCAACGCCGACTTCCCCAAGCAAAGCCGAGCAGGCGGAAGAAGCTGTCGCCCCGATCAATCCGGCTGACGTTGGCGCGGCCAAGCGTGCTTTAGATACCGCCAAGAAAAATTTGGAAGAAGGCAAAAAAGTGCGTTATGGCAATGAACGCAACTATGCCCGTTATCTCGAACGGATCAACGGTTTGGAAAAAGCCGTCCGCTCGGCTCAGGAAAACTATGACGCGGCGCAACGCCAGCCTGCATATCAAGATCCTGTTGCCTATTGATTCTTACCACACCAGCAAGGCCGTCTGAAATTTGGTTTTCAGACGGCCTTTTCAGCTTTTCAATATAACAAAATCGTCTTTATACCAAACAAAGCATTCTTTCCAGTTTTCAGACGGCCTTGTTAAAGTAAGCGTGTATTAAATTCTGACGGTTGCCATTATGTTGTTACTCAAAACGCCTTCTGTATTGCCGGGTTTCAAGCTCAGCCTGGGTTTGACGGTTTTATGCCTGTCGCTTTTGGTGGTTTTGCCGTTTACAATGATGGCGGCCAAAGCGGCGGAAATCGGCTGGAGCGGATTTTGGAACACAATTACCGAACCCAATGTCTTGGCGGCCGTCTGGCTGAGCTTGCGGATGTCGTTTTATGCGATGTTGACCAATATCGTGTTCGGCACGTTGGTTGCCTGGGTATTGGTGCGCTATGAATTTCCGGGCAAAGGATTGGTAAACGCTTTGGTCGATTTGCCGTTTGCGCTGCCGACGGCGGTAACAGGCATTGCGTTGGCAACCTTGTATGCGCCCAATGGCTGGATAGGCCATTTTTTCGAGCCTTTGGGCATCAAAATCGCCTTTACGCCCATCGGTATTTGGATTGCGCTGATTGTCGTCAGCCTGCCCTTTATCGTCCGCGCCGTGCAGCCGGTATTGGAAGAATTGTCGGGCGAGTATGAAGAAGCGGCGGCGACTTTGGGCGCAAGCCGTTGGACTACGTTCCGCCGCGTCCTTTTGCCTGAAATTACACCAGCCCTGTTGACCGGAGCTGGCATGATGTTTGCCCGCTCTACCGGCGAATACGGCTCGGTCATTTTTATCGCAGGCAATATTCCGATGGTGTCTGAAATCCTGCCCTTGATTATTACCGGCAAGCTGGAGCAATACGATGCTCAGGGCGCGTCTGCCGTTGCTCTGTTTATGCTGATGATTTCGTTTGTCATCCTGCTGATTTTGAACATTATGCAATGGACTTTAAGCCGCCGCGCCGGAGCGAGGGTTTAACAAACAACAGGCCGTCTGAAACATCAAGCAAAAATTTTTCAGACGGCCTAAACGGATACAAGAATAAATAGAGACTTCACTAACATGAGAACCCATTCCACTAATCCAAACCTGAGCGAACCGCGTTGGCTGCGCGTGTTGCTGACCGCTACCGCCTTGGGCTTTCTGCTGCTGATGCTGGTCGTGCCTTTGGTTGCCGTGTTTTACGAAGCCTTAAAAGGCGGTTGGGATTTGTACCTGCAATCTCTGACCGATCCCGAAGCATGGTCTGCCATCAAATTAACGCTAATTACCGCGCTGATTGTCGTTCCTGTCAATGCCGTATTGGGCGTGGCGATGGCGTGGCTGTTGACCCGTTTTGATTTTCGCGGCAAGCAGTTGCTGACTACCCTGCTCGATTTGCCGTTTTCCGTATCGCCCGTGGTAGCCGGTTTGATGTTCGTCTTATTGTTCGGCGCGCACACGGCATTGGGCGGCTGGCTGGAAGCGCAAGGCATACAGATTATCTTCGCTATCCCCGGCATTATTTTGGCGACGCTGTTCGTTACCTTTCCCTTTGTCGCACGTGAAATCATTCCTTTAATGCAGGCGCAGGGCGACAGCGAAGAACAGGCCGCGCTGATTCTCGGCGCAAGCGGCTGGCAGATGTTTTGGCGCGTTACCCTGCCCAACATCAAATGGGCGCTGCTCTACGGCATCATCCTCACCAACGCCCGTGCGATGGGCGAGTTCGGCGCGGTCAGCGTGGTATCGGGGCATATCCGCGGCGAAACCAACACCATCCCGCTTTTGGTCGAAATCTTCTACAACGAATACAACTTCACCGGCGCATTCGCCCTCTCCGGCGTATTGGCACTTTTAGCCTTGGCCACCTTGCTGGTGCAAAATATCATCACAAAATTACAAGACAAAAAACTCGCCGCCGCCGAAAGGAACGCAGCATGAGCATTACTATTCAAAACCTAAACAAACACTTCGGAACGTTCCACGCGCTGAAAAACATCAACCTCAACGTCCCCACCGGCAAACTCGTTTCCCTGCTCGGCCCTTCCGGCTGCGGCAAAACCACTCTCCTGCGCATTATCGCCGGACTGGAAAACGCCGACGGTGGCAATATTCTCTTTGACGGCCAAGACGTAACCGCCAAGCATGTGCGCGAGCGCAAAGTCGGCTTCGTATTCCAACACTACGCCCTCTTCCGCCACATGAACGTGTTTGACAACGTCGCCTTCGGTTTGACCGTATTGCCCAAGTCCGAACGCCCGTCCAAAGAACAAATCCGCGCCAAAGTCGAAGAATTGCTCAAACTCGTGCAGCTCTCCCACCTCGCCAAATCCTATCCGCACCAACTCTCCGGCGGCCAACGCCAGCGCATCGCCCTCGCCCGTGCGCTTGCGGTCGAACCGAAACTCCTGCTTTTGGACGAACCCTTCGGCGCGCTGGATGCCAAAGTGCGCAAAGAATTGCGTACCTGGCTGCGCGACATTCATCATAACCTAGGCGTAACCAGCATTCTGGTAACACACGACCAAGAAGAAGCCCTCGAAGTTTCCGACGAAATCGTCGTCATGAACCACGGCAAAATCGAACAAACCGGCAGCGCCGAAGCCATTTACCGCAAACCCGAAAACGCCTTCGTTACCGAGTTTCTCGGCGAAACCGACGCATTTGAAGGACGCATCGAAAAAGGCATCTGGCATTACCACGGCTTCGCGTGGAAATTGGACGCGCACTATAAATGGCAGGAACAAACCGCTATCGGCTACATCCGTCCGCACGAATGGCAGCTTGCCGCCGAAAACGAAACACCGATGATCCGTGCCAAAATCGAAAAAATCCACGCCGTCGGCGCATTGACGCATATTTTGGTCAAACACGACAAACAGGACGTACATATCACGCTGGCTGGCAGCGATGCCGCGCGTTACCAAATTGCCGAAGGCAAAGAATTGAAGCTGATTCCGAAACAGGTTTATGTCTTTTCTCAAAACGAACTGATTGAATATTCGATTTGAGACTAAATCATAAGGCCGTCTGAAAATCTGCTGTCAGACGGCCTTTCATCTTATTTAAACCTGCCAATCAATCGGCTCTAAACCATGTGCCTGCAAATAAGCGTTTGCCTGCGAAAAATGTTTGCAGCCGAAAAAACCTCTATAAGCAGACAAGGGAGAAGGATGCGGCGCGGTCAGCACCAAATGACGGTTGCGGTCGATAAACGCGCCTTTCTTCTGCGCATGGCTGCCCCACAGCATAAAGACTAAATGCTCGCGTTCCTTATCCAATTGTCGGATGACTTCATCGGTAAACGCCTCCCAGCCGAAGGTCGCATGGGAATGCGCCGCACCGGCACGGACAGTCAATACTGTGTTCAACAGCAACACGCCCTGTTCCGCCCAATGCTGCAAATAGCCATGTTGCGGAATCTGAAAGCCTTCAATATCCGTCGCCAACTCTTTATAAATATTGACCAGCGACGGCGGCACCGCAATTTCAGGCTGGACGGAAAACGCCAAACCATGCGCCTGACCCGCACCGTGATACGGGTCTTGCCCCAATATCACTACTTTTACATTTCCGAATTCAGTCGTCCGAAAAGCATTGAATACGTCGCGCTCAGGCGGATAAACGGTTATCCCCGCCTGCCTGTCATTGCGTACTTTCTCCAAAATCGATTGAAAATACGCCTTTTCTTTTTCCGCACCAATTGCCTCGTGCCAAGTCTGCATTATTTGCCGCTCCGTATTTGAATGGACTTAATTATAACTGAAATAAATTTCAACCTTAGCCTTTTCATTTTAAGCCCTTGCCATTATGATAAGGATTATCAAAAGATTATTAAAAGGATATGCCGCATGACGATATGGTTTGTTGCCGCTGCCGTTGTTCTGATTGTCGAATTGTTTATCGGAACGGTTTATCTTTTGGTGGTCAGCGTAGCGCTGGCCGCCGCCGGAATCATGTACGGATTAAGCGGACACTTCTCTACCGCCGTTTTGACCGCGGCCATCATCAGCGCACTCGGTATCTGGCTGGTACACGGCCGTCTGAAAAACCGCTTGGCTCCCCAAGCGCTCAACGATGATTTGGATATTGGACAAAACGTCCGCATTCTACGCCACCTGCATGACAATATTTACGAAGTCGCCTACCGCGGTACACATTGGCAAGCACAAGCCGAACGGCCTCAAGATACTTTTCAGACGGCCTCAAGCGCAGTCATTACTGCCAGAAACGGTAATCTACTGATTATCCGCACACTCTCCCAACCATCATCATAAGGAAACATTATGGAATTTCTGCTCAGCCTCCCCGTCCTAATCCTCATCGTCGTTGTTGTTTTTGGTTTCAAATCCTTTATCGTTGTACCGCAACAGGAAGTTTATGTAGTCGAACGATTAGGCCGTTTTCACAAAGCGCTGACTGCAGGCCTGAACATCCTTATCCCATTTATCGACCGTGTCGCCTATCGTCACTCGCTGAAAGAAGTTCCTTTGGATGTTCCCAGCCAAGTCTGTATTACCCGCGACAACACTCAGCTGACTGTGGACGGCATCATCTACTTCCAAGTTACCGATCCTAAACTCGCTTCATATGGTTCCAGCAACTACATCATGGCGATTACCCAGCTTGCGCAGACAACTTTGCGCTCTGTCATCGGCCGCATGGAATTGGATAAAACCTTTGAAGAGCGCGATGAAATCAACAGCATTGTCGTTGCTGCTTTGGACGAAGCCGCAGGCGCATGGGGTGTGAAAGTCTTGCGTTACGAAATCAAAGACTTGGTTCCGCCGCAAGAAATTCTGCGCTCAATGCAGGCGCAAATTACCGCCGAACGTGAAAAACGCGCGCGCATTGCCGAATCCGAAGGCCGTAAAATCGAGCAGATCAACCTTGCAAGCGGTCAGCGCGAAGCAGAAATCCAACAATCCGAAGGTGAAGCGCAAGCCGCCATCAACGCGTCAAACGGTGAAAAAATCGCCCGCATCAACCGCGCACAAGGTGAAGCCGAAGCCCTGCGCCTGGTGGCCGAAGCGAACGCCGACGCCATCCGCAAAATCGCCGAGGCAGTCCGCTCAGAGGGCGGTTCCGAAGCCGTCAACCTGAAAGTTGCCGAGCAATATGTCGCCGCCTTCAGCAATTTGGCAAAAGAAAGCAACACGCTGATTATGCCTGCCAACGTCGCCGACATCGGCAGCTTGGTCTCCGCCGGTTTGAAAATCATCGACGGCAACAAGCCTAAAGCCTCATAATAGCGTTCTGACCCAGGCCGTCTGAAAACCCGATACGGCTTTTCAGACGGCCTTTTTATATCGTTCGATTTTTATATGAATACACAAACCATCAAAACCTATCTTGTCGGCGGCGCCGTCCGCGACCATCTTTTAGGCCTACCCGTTAAGGACCGCGACTGGGTAGTCGTCGGTGCAGATGCGCAAACCATGCTGGCTCAAGGCTATCAACCTGTCGGCAAGGATTTTCCCGTCTTTCTCCATCCAGACAGCCACGAAGAATACGCCCTCGCCCGTACCGAGCGCAAAACCGCCAAAGGTTATGCCGGATTCAGCTTTCATGCCGATAAAGACGTTACGCTGGAACAAGACCTGATGCGCCGCGACCTGACCATCAATGCCATGGCGCAGGATTCAGACGGCACGATCATCGACCCCTTTGGCGGACAACAAGATTTGGCGGCCGGCATCCTGCGCCACGTTTCGCCTGCCTTTGCCGAAGACCCCGTGCGGATTTTACGTATTGCCCGTTTTGCCGCGCGTTATGGTTTTCAAATTGCCGATGAAACCATGTCGCTGATGCGGAAAATGGTAGAAAACGGCGAAGCGGACGCTTTAGTCGCCGAACGCGTCTGGCAGGAATTGGCCAAAGGCTTGATGGAAAAAAATCCGCGCCGAATGATTGAAGTTTTGCGCGAATGCGGCGCACTCAAAGTTTTACTGCCCGAAGTCGATGCCCTTTTCGGCGTACCGCAACGCGCCGACTATCATCCCGAAATCGACAGCGGTATTCATACGCTGATGGTTGTACAACGAGCCGCCGAGATGAACCTCTCCCTCGCCGAACGCTATGCCGCCTTATTGCACGACTTGGGCAAGGCAAAAACACCGGCCGATATACTGCCGAAACACTACGGACACGACGTCAACGGCGTCGAACCCGTCCGCGAAGTCAATCAACGGCTGCGCACACCGAAACACTGCGCCGAGCTTGCCGAACTCGTCTGCCGTTGGCACATCATGCTCCATCAAGTCGGGCAGTTCAAAAGCAAAACCATTTTGAATGTTTTGAAAAAAACCGACGCATTCCGCCGCCCCGAACGTTTTCAGACGGCCTTAAACGTTTGCGTGGCCGACAAACAAGGCCGTCTGAACCTTGAAGACGCCCCCTATCCGCAACGCGAATACTGGCTGGCCTTACTTGAGGCCGCCAACCAAGTAGATGCAGGCAAAATTGCCGCCGAGTGCCGCACACAAGGAAAAGCCCATTTAATTGCCGAACAAATCGATCATGCACGCTTGGCGCAAATTAGGCCGCTGCAAAAAGCGTATCAGGCTGAAAAAATAGGAGGCTATTGATGGTATAGACAAGCTTTGAAACAGCCGACACAATATCCGCTATAATACGCACCTTGACCATCTTATTTCAACAATAAAAATCATGACCATCCAGACCGATTTACTTCACGAAAAAATCAGCAATGAAGATTATCAACGCCTCATTGTCAAACACAGCGAATCTTTCAGCGACGGCGAAATCTGCCTATTGAATGAGATTTTGGAAAAATTTGAATTTGATGTCGTACAGGAACAAGCATTGGCGCAAGCTGTGATGCAGCAGGTGCGCTTCGATCCAAACGACTACCATATCGACAGCGACGATGAAGACACAACCGGTATCTGTCCGCACTGCATCAATCCGCCCATGCCACCCCTGCGCGATTATTTGGTTTGGCGCGAAACACGCGGCTGAAAATTTTCCTAATCGATTTTGATAAGTTATTAACCATTCGTTATCGAACAAGGCCGTCTGAACAGGTGTCATCGTTACATTTGTTAAGACGGCCTTTTGTAAATAAATGTTCATGACTAGGATAAATCAGTATAATCTGCGCCGTTTGAATTTTCTTCGGAGCTTTTATGAATCAGCTTAAAACGGCGGTAGCCGGTGCGCAGATTTTGTTTGTCGCATTCGGTGCCATGGTGCTTGTGCCGCTTCTGACGGGACTGAACCCGGCTTTGGCATTATTGGGCGCAGGCTTGGGCACCTTGTTGTTCCAATTGGTTACCAAACGTAAAGTGCCGATTTTCCTCGGCTCTTCTTTTGCCTTTATTGCACCGATTATCTACTCCATCGGCGAATGGGGTCTGCCATCTACCATGTTCGGTCTGTTTGCGGCCGGCTTCATGTACTTTGTTTTTGCCGCGTTGATCAGATGGCGCGGTCTGGATGCGGTACACAAGCTATTGCCGCCCGTGGTTATCGGCCCGGTGATTATGGTAATCGGTTTGTCCGTGGCCGCTGCAGCCAGTAGCATGGCCATGGGTCAGGCAGATGGAAAACAGGTCATCGACTATATCGACTCGCTGATTCTCTCTGGCTTTACCTTTGCGGTAACCGTCATTGTTTCTGTCTTCGGCAGCAAAATGATGAAGCTGATTCCAATTTTGATCGGCGTGGCTTCTGGCTATGTGTTGGCTTTGATCATGGGCTTGGTCGATACCAGCGCCATCGTCAACGCCCCTTGGTTTGCCGTCCCTCATTTTGAAACGCCTCAAGTCAATTGGCAGGCTGCCTTGTTTATGTTGCCCGTCGCCATTGCCCCTGCCATCGAACACATCGGCGGCATTATGGCCATCGGTAATGTAACCGGCAAAAACTACACTAAAGACCCGGGCTTGGATAAAACCCTCGCCGGCGACGGCTTGGGCGTGTGCGTAGCCGGTTTGATTGGCGGCCCTCCTGTAACCACTTACGGTGAAGTAACCGGCGCGGTGATGATTACCAAAAACAGCAACCCCGTTATCATGACTTGGGCGGCAATTTTTGCGATTTTCATGGCGTTTTTCGGTAAGTTCAACGCGTTTTTGGCTTCGATTCCCATGCCGGTTATGGGCGGCATTATGTTGCTGCTGTTCGGTACAATCGCCTCTTTGGGCATCAAAACATTGATTGATGCGAAAGTCGATTTGATGCAGCCGAAAAATCTGGTTATCGTCAGCTCCGTATTGACGACCGGCATCGGCGGCATGATTATCAAAGTAGGTACTTTGAGCTTCGCCGGTGTAGGTTTGTGCGCCGTATTGGCGATTATCCTGAACTGCGTTTTGCCCAATACAAAATCAGAAGAAGCATAAATAGCTGGCTCATAAACTCAAAGGCCGTCTGAAAATAAGATTTCAGACGGCCTTTTTATTACGCTTTATACAATGAAAAATGCCGGAGACTTAACTATCTCCGGCATTTTTGAATAAGGTGGCGAGCCGAACCCCCGGCACTGGCTCATCAGAGTGGGCTGCTGGCTTCCGCCCCTGACCCGGTGTTCCGAATTACCATGCGGGGAGCCCCGCCGTAGAAGAGACGCATTATAGCGGTTTTACAGAAAAACTCAAGTGATAAAATCTTTCAGGCCGTCTGAAAACCATTTACACGACAAGATTGTAAACAATATTACCTAGTTGCAAATCATTCCCATTGAAATGTTTATCGTCTTTTCCGTTGAAAAATATCGAAAATTACACTACATTAACACCTTACGCCATCAAGAAGAAATTGCATTTTTCAGACGGCCTTTAATATAAAAACATTACATCCATCAACGGAACACAACCATGACCACGACTACTGCCCCTCAGCGTATTCGAGAAATTCCCTATAACTATACTTCTTATACCGACCGCGAAATCGTCATCCGACTGTTGGGCGACGAAGCGTGGCAAATCCTGCAAGACCTGCGCGGTCAACGGAAAACAGGACGTTCGGCACGAATGCTGTTTGAAGTATTGGGCGATATTTGGGTGGTCGTGCGCAATCCGTATCTGGTCGATGACTTGCTGGAGCACCCAAAACGCCGCGCCGCGTTGGTACGCGAAATGCGCCACCGCTTAAATGAAATCCGCAAACGCCGCGACGATAATCGGCAAGTGGATGTCTTGGTTGCCGCAGCAGAAAAAGCAGTCGAGCGTTTTGATAGCAGTTTTGATGAAACCAGCCAAAAACGCCATCAGATTTTGGAACGCTTAAGCAAAATCACCAAGCCGCACAACATCATGTTTGACGGCTTGGCGCGCGTAACGCACGTTACCGATGCGACCGACTGGCGCGTGGAGTATCCATTTGTCGTTGTCAATCCTGATACCGAGGCAGAGATCGCGCCTTTGGTGCGCGCCTTAATCGAGTTGGACTTGGTTATTATCCCGCGTGGCGGCGGTACGGGTTATACCGGTGGCGCAGTACCTTTGGACGCAAACAGCGCAGTCATCAATACCGAAAAACTCGACAAGCATCGCGGCGTCGAATACGTTGAGCTGGCAGGCTTGGACGGCAGACATCCGATTATCCATTGCGGCGCAGGCGTAGTAACCCGCCGAGTGGAAGAAACCGCGCATCAGGCAGGTTTGGTGTTCGCCGTTGATCCGACTTCCGCCGATGCGTCTTGCGTGGGCGGTAATGTGGCGATGAATGCAGGTGGCAAAAAAGCCGTACTGTGGGGTACTGCCTTGGATAACCTCGCCTACTGGAACATGGTCAACCCTCAAGGCGAATGGTTGCGTATCGAGCGCGTGCGCCACAATTTCGGCAAAATCCACGATGAAGAAACCGCCGTGTTTGACGTACATACGCTGGATTCAGACGGCCGCAATATCGTCAATACCAAACGTTTGGAAATTCCCGGTCACAAATTCCGCAAAGTCGGTTTGGGCAAAGACGTTACCGATAAATTCTTGAGCGGCCTGCCCGGCGTGCAGAAAGAAGGCACGGACGGTATCATCACCAGCGTCGCCTTCGTGTTGCATAAAATGCCGAAATACACGCGCACCGTGTGTATGGAGTTTTTCGGTACGGTCGCCACCGCTACCCCGTCCATTGTCGAAATCCGCGATTTCCTGCTTACCCATGAAAGCGTACGACTGGCCGGTTTGGAACATTTAGATTGGCGTTACGTCCGCGCCGTCGGCTATGCCACCAAAGCAGCAGGCAAAGGCCGGCCAAAAATGGTCTTGCTGGCAGACGTGGTTTCAGACGACGAAGCCGCCGTAGAGACAGCCGCCGAACACATCTGCGAACTTGCCCGCGCCCGCGACGGCGAAGGCTTTATCGCTATATCTCCCGAAGCCCGTAAAACCTTCTGGCTTGACCGCAGCCGCACTGCTGCCATCGCCAAACACACCAATGCCTTTAAAATCAACGAAGACGTAGTAATCCCACTCGAAAGACTCGGTGAGTATTCAGACGGCATCGAACGCATCAACATTGAACTTTCCATCCAAAACAAACTCAAACTCTGTGCCGCTTTGGAACAATATCTGTCCGGCAAACTCCCCATCGACAAAATGGGCACGGACCTGCCGACCGCCGAACTTTTGGGCGAACGCGGCAAACACGCCCTTGCCCACGTTTCCGCTGTCAAAGCGCGTTGGGAATGGTTGCTCGCCAATCTCGATACGCCTCTTGCCGACTACAAAGCCCGCTACGGCGCAGCCGTCCACGCCGCGCCCGAAGCCAAAGACAATGAAAGCTGCTTTATTGCCTTCCGCGATTTCCGCCTGCGCGTGTCTGTCAAAGCAGACGTAATGAAGCCACTTTCAGAAATCTTCAGCGGCAAAACCGATACCAAAATTATCCAAGGCTTGGGCAAAATCCACGCCAAAACCGTACGCAGCCGCGTCTTCGTCGCCCTGCATATGCACGCCGGCGACGGTAACGTTCACACCAATATTCCGGTTAACTCAGACGATGCTGAAATGCTTCAGACGGCCTACCGTTCTGTGGAACGCATCATGAAAATCGCCCGCTCGCTCGGCGGTGTGATTTCCGGCGAACACGGCATCGGCATCACCAAGCTCGAATTCCTGACCGATGAAGATTTGCAACCGTTTTGGAACTACAAAAACCAAGTCGATCCCAAACACACCTTCAACCGTCACAAACTGATGAAAGGCTCGGACTTACGCAACGCCTACACGCCATCTTTCGAGCTTTTGGGGGCGGAATCGCTGATTATGGAAAAATCAGACCTCGGCACCATCGCCGATTCCGTCAAAGACTGTCTGCGCTGCGGCAAATGTAAACCTGTTTGCTCTACTCACGTTCCGCGTGCCAACCTGCTGTACAGCCCACGCAACAAAATCCTCGGCGTAGGCTTGCTGACCGAAGCCTTCTTATACGAAGAACAAACCCGTCGCGGCGTTTCCATTAAACATTTTGAAGAACTGATGGACATCGGCGACCACTGCACCGTGTGCCACCGCTGCGTTAAACCTTGCCCTGTCAATATCGACTTTGGCGATGTTACCGTAGCCGTCCGCAACTACCTTGCCGATTCCGGCCACAAACGCTTTGCGCCTGCGGCTTCAATGGGCATGGCATTTTTGAACGCCACCGGCCCAAAAACCATCAAAGCCCTTCGCGCCGCCATGATACAGACCGGCTTCCCTGCGCAAAACTTTGCCTACAAAATCGGCAAGCTTCTTCCGATTGGCACTAAAAAGCAAAAAGCCGAACCGAAAGCCACCGTCGGTACCGCTTCAATCAAAGAACAGGTTATCCATTTCATCAACCGTCCTTTGCCGAAAAGTGTGCCTGCCAAAACTCCGCGCTCCATGCTGGGTATAGAAGACGACAAGAGTATTCCCATCATCCGCAACCCTGCCACGCCTGAAGATGCCGAAGCCGTGTTCTACTTCCCAGGTTGCGGCTCTGAGCGTCTGTTCAGCCAAATCGGACTTGCCGTTCAAGCCATGCTCTGGCATGTCGGAGTACAAACCGTCCTGCCGCCGGGCTATATGTGTTGCGGCTATCCGCAAGACGCAGGCGGCAATAAGGCTAAAGCCGAAGAAATGAGCACCAACAACCGCGTGGCTTTCCACCGTATGGCAAACACCCTCAACTACCTCGACATTAAAACCGTCGTCGTCAGTTGCGGCACCTGCTACGACCAGCTTGAAAAATACCGTTTTGAGGAAATCTTCCCAGGCTGCCGTATCATCGACATCCACGAATACCTGCTTGAAAAAGGGGTACAACTGAACGGCGTGCAAGGTCAGCAATACCTCTACCACGACCCTTGCCATACCCCGATCAAAACCATGAACGCCACCCAAATGGCCAGCAGCCTGATGGGACAGAAAGTCGTCTTAAGCGACCGCTGCTGCGGCGAGTCCGGTATGTTTGCCGTTAAACGGCCAGACATTGCCACTCAGGTCAAGTTCCGCAAACAAGAGGAAATTGAGAAAAACCTCAAAGAGCTGCCGCAGGGCGAACCTGTCAAAATGCTTACCTCCTGCCCAGCCTGCCTGCAAGGCTTGAGCCGCTACGCCGACGACAACAATATGCCTGCAGACTACATCGTCATCGAAATGGCAAAACACATCCTCGGTGAAAACTGGCTGGATGAGTTTGTGAAAAAAGCCAATAACGGCGGTGTAGAAAAAGTATTGCTCTAAGGACTTAGACAAAAACTTTTGGCTGTAATAAAGGCCGTCTGAAAATCTTTCAGACGGCCTTTTTATTCAAAAGAATCAAGATAAAATCATCAAATCAAACGCCTTTACAAATAGCGATGCCACACCAGCAGCATTCAATAAAAAATAAAACCTGAAGCCTTTTATTCCTCAGGTTTTATTTATCAAGCCTTATGCTTTTTCTTTCTGGAGTTTCTCTACCATCATTTGATGCAGCGTTTTCTTAGCCGGTTTCATCGGAACACGGTTATCCGTCCAACCCAGCTGCTTGCTAGGCGTCAATGCACGGAATTTAGAGGCTGTCCAACCGAATGCACGGTAAGCTTTACTGCCGCTGAAAATACCGTTAAACGTACGCCATGCCAGTTGTTCGCCGAAAGTATGCGATGCGCCTTGACCACGGATAGGATGCGGAACGGTTTCTGTTGGCGAACGTTGCGCTTCAACACGCAGACGTTGCATTTGTTCGGTAATCGGAATGCGTACCGGGCAAACTTCAACACAGGCGCCACACATGGTACACGCAGTCGGCAGATCGCGTGTCGCATCCAAGCCCAACAAATGCGGAGAGATAATCTCGCCAATCGGGCCGGGATAAGTCGTACCGTAGGCCGCACCACCGATACGGGTATAAACCGGACAGTGGTTCATACACGCACCGCAACGGATACATTGCAAGGTGCGGCGCATTTGATCTTCTGCATAAGCTTGGCTACGGCCGTTATCAAGCAGCACCAAGTGCATTTCTTGAGGGCCGTCCAGCTCTTCGCTACGGCGAGGGCCGGTAATCATATTGAAATAAGTGGTAATGTTCTGACCGATGGCGGAACGCGGCAGCAGACTGTACAAAGGCGGAACATCCGACAGCTTTGCAACCACTTTTTCAATACCGGTAATGGCGATATGCACAGGCGGCACGGTGGTACTCAAGCGGCCGTTGCCTTCGTTTTCGACCAGACACAAAGTGCCTGTTTCCGCAACGGCAAAGTTCACACCGCTCAAACCGACATCGGCAGTGCTATAAATATCGCGCAATGCTTTACGCGCAAATCCAGTCAACTGGTCTACATCATCTGTTAATGGAGTACCGAGGTTTTGATGGAAAAGCTCGCTAACCTGCTCTTTGGTCTTGTGAATGGCAGGCATCACGATATGGGTTGGTTTCTCGCCGGCCATTTGAACGATAAACTCGCCCAAGTCGCTCTCAACTGCTTTAATGCCTTGATCCTGCAGATAATGGTTCAGCTCAATCTCTTCGCTGACCATAGATTTGCCTTTCACCATCAGCTTGCCATTTTTATCGGTAATGATGCTGTGAATGATTTGGCAGGCTTCGGCAGGTGTTTCCGCCCAGTGAACTTTAACGCCCAGCTTGGTCAGGTTTTCTTCCAGCTGTTCCAATAATGCAGGCAATTTGGACAACGAACGTTGACGGACATGCTCACACAAGTCACGCAGGCTTTGCAGCTCTTCTTCATCTGTCAAAACGGCTTTGCGCTTGGTCATCAGCATATCCATCGCTGTGCGCAAGCTTTTACGCAGAGGCTTGTCTTGCAAAGAAATCGCAGCGTTTTGCTTGAATGTTTCCGGCTTCATATGGAATTTAATGGTTTGGGAACTCATGCTTTTTCCTCCAAATCGGCAGGGGAAATATGATCAGGCAGAACGGCCAAAACCACCAAATCGCGCGGGCCGTGTGCACCATAGGCCAAAGTTAATTGAATATCGGCAGTCTTAGACGGGCCGGAAATCAAAATAACGTTGGTAGGTATGCCTTTTTCTACCAGTTTTTCGCCTTCAACAGCATTATGGAATTCGTTGTACATTTTGCTGGTGTCAAACAGGCAAAAATGCACAGGCGGAACCAAACTTAGGCTGCGCGGCTCGACAGGGCTGGACTCCAGCATAATCGTACCGGTACGGGCAATACCGCATTTAGAGCCGCTAAAACCAGCCTCAATATCGGTAAAGAATTCGTTTTTCCAGTCGTCGATTTTTCGCTCAAAACCACGCGGTTCAATATTGGTATCGGCCAAAGCTGCACGGGCCAGCTGACCATGTTCTGTTTCCAAGGGAAGCAGAATGTTTTTCAAGCCTTTGCCTTCGGCTGCTTGACGGAATACTTGCGGCCAGTTTGATTTGGTAACCCAATAGATTTCAGTTTTAACGGCACGCATGGCAGCTGCCCAATGTTTCAAGCGTTCGACATCGTTTGCCCAAGAAACACCCATTTCACGGTAATAATCAAAAACAGGCGGTTCTTCCATCGGTAAGGCATCGGCTTTTTTCAGTTTCGCTAAAATATTTTCGCGCGCGCTCATGCTTTACCTCCGGTACGTTCCAACAGGAAAGATGCAATATGTTTCGGACGTGGCATATTGGGTTCGTCTTTGGCAATTTTGCCGCCGATATTCATCATGCAGCCGCAATCCGCGCTGATGATTTCAGTTGCGCCTGTTTCTTTTAAGGCTGCAACTTTGTCGGTTACCATCGCGCCGGAAATATCGGCTTGTTTCACAGAGAATGTACCGCCAAAACCGCAGCACTCGCTTTCATGGTCGTGAACGATACGTTCAACATTTTCCATGCCGTCAATCAGCTGCCAGCCTGACAAATGGACATTCATCTCACGACGCGCCGCACAAGAAGTATGAACGGCCACTTTAACCGGCTTGCCTTTATCTTCAGGTTTGTAACCAATCGCCAGCAGGAAGTGGGTAAATTCAATGATACGGTTGGCACAATCAATCGCTTTTTGCTCGTACTCGGTGCCTTTGAACAAAGTCGGCCAGTGGTGTTTCATCATGCCGCCGCAAGAACCGGAAGGCACGACAATCGGCCAATTTTCAGGGAATAAATCCAGTTGCGCTTTGGCAACATCAAAGGCTTCTTTAGGATGGCCTGACGAATAGGCCGGTTGACCGCAGCAGCTTTGTTCCATTGGATAATGGATACGGATGCCTTGTTGTTCGATTAAAGTGATGGCATCCATGCCTGCTTCCGGCATGAAAAGGTCGAGAACGCAAGTACCGAAGAAATAAGCATCGGTTGGCTTGCTGTCGAATACGGTGATTTGTGGTGGTTTGATTGCGCTCATTTTTTTGGAACGGGACAACCCGTTTTCTTGTGTAAAAATAAGATGGATACTTTAAGTAATTGCTTGTAATGGGTCAAGTCTAATTTTAAAAAATAATATTAAACAAGCATGACAAATCAGACAGAGGGCTTTCCCTTATTAACTTGATAATCTATATAATAACCACTATCAATAAGAAAACTAATGAATTCATTTTTTAATAAATGAAATTTAACTACTCCCTCTCTCTCTTCAAATCAGAATAACTATCTCTTTATTGAATCTTGATTTACATCAGAAGTCATGAATTTAATCGCTATGACACGTTTTTAGACGAAACAAGCAACCCGCTATGCTGTACATATGTTTCAGACGGCCATATTGGAATAAAAAGATATCTAAGATAATAAAAATAAAAGTTTTTCTCACAAACTCAGCCCCTCTGAAAGATAAGTTCGTCAAAAGTCCACTTTCCGTATGCTCAACCCTACTTTTAATCAAAATCAAACACTTGAAAAATCATCGTTCCTAACCTTGAAAACCCTTTGCACACTCAAGCACTTCCAGTATCATTGATACAGTTTCTTGACGCAAAATTACAGTCTTAGCCGCCCACAATCGGCATGAATTTGCAAAAGAAGTGAAACCAAGCTTCAAAACAATTTCACCTTAACTTCGGAGTAGGCATTATGTTGACCCAGACTCAACAGGTTGATTTGACCTTGCATCACCTTAAAGAACGCACCCTATCGATTTATACCCCCGAACAGCGTGCAAGCATCGAGACATCTGAAGACTGGAAACAGTTTGACAGACGACTTGAGGAACACTTCCCAAAACTGATGCACGAGCTGGACAACGTATACAACAACAACGAAGCCGTCCTCCCCATGCTGGAGCAACTGATTGCCCAAGCATGGCAAAGCTATTCCCAACGCAACGCATCTTTAAAAGATATTGATATCGCGCGCGAAAACGATCCTGACTGGATTTTGTCCAACAAACAGGTTGGCGGCGTGTGCTATGTCGATTTGTTTGCAGGCGATCTACAAGGCTTAAAAGCCAAAATCCCTTATTTTCAAGAATTGGGGCTAACCTATTTGCACCTGATGCCCCTGTTTAAATGCCCTGAAGGCAAGAGCGACGGCGGCTATGCAGTCAGCAGCTACCGCGATGTCAATCCGGCACTGGGCACAATAGACGACTTGCGCGATGTCATTGCCGCCTTGCACGAAGCAGGCATTTCCGCCGTCGTCGATTTCATCTTTAACCATACTTCTAATGAACACGAATGGGCAAAAGGCTGCGCTGCCGGTGATCCACTCTACGACAACTTCTACTATATTTTCCCTGACCGCTGGATGCCCGACCAATACGACCGCACCCTACGCGAAATCTTCCCTGACCAACATCCAGGCGGTTTCTCCCAACTGGAAGACGGACGCTGGGTATGGACAACATTCAACTCCTTCCAATGGGACTTAAATTACAGCAACCCATGGGTATTCCGTGCCATGGCAGGCGAAATGATGTTCCTTGCCAACTTGGGCGTTGATATTCTGCGCATGGACGCCGTTGCCTTTATTTGGAAGCAAATGGGCACAAGCTGCGAAAACCTGCCTCAGGCACACGCTCTGATTCGCGCGTTTAACTCTGTAATGCGTATCGCAGCGCCAGCCGTGTTCTTCAAATCTGAAGCCATTGTCCATCCTGACCAAGTTGTCCAATACATCAGCCAAGACGAATGTCAAATCGGCTACAATCCTCTTCAAATGGCATTGTTGTGGAACACGCTTGCCACGCGCGAAGTCAACCTGCTCCATCAGGCACTGACCTACCGCCACAACCTGCCCGACCACACGGCATGGGTCAACTACGTCCGCAGTCATGATGACATCGGCTGGACGTTTGCCGATGAGGACGCATGGAAGTTCGGCATCCACGGCTACGACCACCGACAATTCCTCAACCGCTTCTTCGTCAACCATTTCGACGGCAGCTTCGCGCGCGGTGTACCGTTCCAATACAACCCAAGCACAGGCGACTGCCGTGTCAGCGGTACAGCCGCAGCATTGGTCGGCTTGGCACAAAACGATCCATATGCCGTTGACCGCATCAAACTTTTGTACAGCATTGCTTTGAGTACCGGCGGCCTGCCGCTGATTTACCTAGGCGACGAAGTCGGTACGCTCAATGACGATGACTGGTCGCAAGACAGCAACAAGAGTGACGACAGCCGCTGGGCACACCGTCCTCGTTATGATGAAGAGTTATATAACCAACGCCATGACGGCTCGACCACTGCCGGTCAAATCTTCCAAGGTTTGCGCCATATGATTTCCATCCGCCAAAGCAATCCGCGCTTTAATGGCGGCAGGCTGGTCACCTTCAACACCAACAACAAACACATCATCGGCTATATGCGCAACAACGCGCTTTTGGCATTCGGCAACTTCAGCGAACATGCGCAAACCATCAGTGCGCACACCCTGCAGGCCATGCCGTTTAAAGCGCACGATTTGATCAGCGGTCAAACCGTTTCTCTGAATCAGGATTTGGTCCTGCAACCCTATCAAGTCATGTGGCTTGAAATTGCATAAGCTGAATTTTTTATACATCATTCAAGGCCGTCTGAACAAATCAGCATTCAGACGGCCTTTTAAGGCATAAGATGTATTTTGTATTTTGGGCAGTTTCGCTTAGAATGCACGCTTTAATACCAAATGACACACTTAAAGTCAGGAGTAAAAATCCATGTTGAAAAAATTCGTACTCGGTACCATCGCTGCAGTAGTTTTGGCTGCTTGCGGCGGAGAAGGCAGCAACTCAGCTTCTTCTGCTCCGGCACAATCCGGTGCGGCCTCCGGCTCACTGATTGAGCGTATCAACAACAAAGGTACCATCACTGTCGGTACGGAAGGTACTTACGCACCATTCACCTATCACGACAAAGACGGCAAATTGACCGGCTATGATGTCGAAGTAACCCGCGCAGTTGCCGACAAACTGGGCATCAAAGTTGAATTTAAAGAAACACGTTGGGACTCCATGATGGCAGGTTTAAAAGCCGGCCGTTTTGACGTAGTCGCCAACCAAGTTGGCCTGACCAGCCCTGAGCGTCAAGCGACTTTTGACAAATCCGAACCTTACAGCTGGAGCGGTGCTGTATTGGTTGTACGCAAAGACAGCAACATCAAATCCATAGATGACATCAAAGGCGTGAAAACCGCACAATCCCTGACCAGTAACTATGGTGAAAAAGCCAAAGCTGCAGGCGCAGAACTCGTACCGGTAGATGGTTTGGCACAATCTCTGACCCTGATTGAACAAAAACGTGCCGACGCAACCCTGAACGACGAATTGGCAGTATTGGACTACCTGAAAAATAAACCTGATGCTGGTGTAAAAATCGTTTGGTCTGCCCCGGCTGATGAAAAAGTCGGCTCCGGCTTGATTGTCAATAAAGGCAATGATGAGGCATTGGCCAAATTCAGCACAGCCATGACTGAGCTGAAAGCCGACGGCACGCTGAAAAAGCTGGGCGAACAATTCTTCGGAAAAGACATCAGTGTTAAATAATTTTCTTGCTTCTCTGCCGTTTATGACGGAAACACGCGCTGATATGTTCATCAGCGCGTTTTGGCCTATGGTCAAAGCCTGCTTTATAGTATCTCTTCCTCTGGCGATTGCTTCTTTCGTTATCGGTATGATTATTGCCGTAGCCGTTGCTTTGGTAAGAATCATGCCACCAGGTGGAATTCTTCAAAAAATTCTACTTAAAGTGGTTGAATTCTATATTTCGGTCATTCGTGGAACACCGCTTTTAATACAACTAGCAGTGGTCTTCTACGGTCTGCCATCTGTTGGTATTTATATCGACCCGATTCCTGCCGCCATCATCGGCTTTTCGCTCAATGTCGGCTCATACGCTTCCGAAACCATACGCGCGGCAATTTTGTCCGTACCTAAAGGCCAATGGGAAGCCGGTTTCTCCATCGGTATGACCTATATGCAGACTTTCCACCGCATTGTCGCTCCGCAGGCATTCCGCGTTGCCGTACCGCCTTTGAGCAATGAATTTATCGGTTTATTCAAAAATACCTCGCTTGCAGCTGTTGTAACGGTAACTGAATTATTCCAAGTTACCCAACAGATTGCGAATCGCTCCTATGACTATCTACCGGTTTATATCGAAGCCGCATTGGTTTATTGGTGTTTCTGTAAAGTGCTGTTTTTGATTCAGGCGCGTTTGGAAAAACGTTTCGACCGTTATGTCGCCAAATAAGGAGTTGTCATGATTAAAATCCGCAATATCCATAAGACCTTTGGCGAAAATACCATTTTGCGCGGCATCGATTTGGATGTCGGCAAAGGACAGGTGGTGGTTATCCTAGGCCCGTCCGGATCAGGCAAAACCACGTTTTTACGCTGTTTAAACGCTTTAGAAATGCCTGAACAAGGTCAGATCGAGTTTGACAATGCGCAGCCGTTAAGCATCGATTTTTCCAAAAAACCAAGCAAACATGATATTTTGGCACTGCGCCGCAAATCCGGCATGGTGTTCCAACAATACAACCTCTTTCCTCACAAAACTGCGTTGGAAAACGTCATGGAAGGGCCGGTTGCCGTACAAGGCAAGCCTGTCGCTCAAGCGCGTGAAGAGGCTGTCAAATTGCTTGAAAAAGTCGGTTTGGGCGATAAGATTGACCTCTACCCCTACCAGCTTTCCGGCGGTCAACAGCAGCGTGTCGGCATTGCCCGCGCATTGGCGATTCAGCCTGAATTGATGCTGTTTGACGAACCGACTTCCGCGCTTGACCCTGAATTGGTGCAAGATGTTTTGGATACCATGAAGGAATTGGCACAAGAAGGCTGGACCATGGTTGTCGTTACGCATGAAATCAAATTCGCCTTGGAAGTGGCAACCACCGTTGTCGTGATGGACGGCGGCGTTATTGTCGAACAAGGCAGCCCGCAAGATTTGTTCAATCATCCCAAACATGAGCGGACACAAAAATTCCTGCGCCAAATCCGTGCAGACAATGCCGATCTTCAAATTTAATTGAAACGACAGACAATTTGAAAGCATTTCCGACCGTCATTTCATAAAGGCCGTCTGAATAAGTGAAATAGAAATCGTTGATTTCGTTTTCATACTTGTTCAGACGGCCTTTTATATGTCTTTTCAGGTAAAATAACGCCTTTCGTTTTACTCATCCCCTTGCCTGCCATCATGATAGAAATTAAAAAACTCACCTTACAACGCGGTTTGAAAGTCCTGCTCGATAAAGCCGATGCCGTAATCAACCCTGGCCAACGCGTTGGTTTAATCGGTAAAAACGGTACGGGCAAATCCAGCCTGTTTGCGCTAATAAAAGGTGAAATCACTCAAGATGGCGGCGAAATCCTTATTCCCAAAACATGGCGCCTTGCTTCCGTCTCTCAAGAAACACCTGATTTAGATATTTCCGCTTTAGACTACGTTTTACAAGGCGATGCCGAATTGCAGGCTTTTCAGACGGCCTTGGCTCAAGCAGAAGCGCAAAACGACGGCATGAAGCAAGCCGAATATCACGCCAAACTTGAAGAAATCGATGCCTACACTGCTCCGGCACGTGCCGCCAAACTGCTTAACGGCTTAGGTTTTGCACAAGAAGAACATACGCGCCCCGTCAAATCCTTCTCCGGCGGCTGGCGTATGCGCCTCAACCTTGCCCAAGCGCTGATTTGTCGTGCCGATTTGTTGCTTTTGGACGAACCGACCAACCACTTGGATTTAGAAACCGTGTTATGGCTGGAAAACCATCTCGCTTCCCTGCCCTGTACGCAAATCATCATCTCCCATGACCGTGACTTCTTGAATGCCACCACAACGCACACCATCGAGCTGTCGCAACAAAAACTGACCCAATACGGCGGCAATTACGATTTCTATCAAGCCGAACGCGCCCAACGTCTGGCGCAACAACAAGCCGCCTACGTCAAACAGCAGGCGCAAATCAAACATCTGCAATCCTTTATCGACCGTTTCAAAGCCAAAGCCACAAAGGCCGTACAAGCCCAAAGCCGCATGAAGGCATTAGCCAAACTTGAGCGCATCGCTCCTGCGCATTTGGATAGCGAGTTTTCCTTTGAGTTTGCCAATCCGACCCATCTGCCTAATCCATTATTGAAACTCGACCATGCCGACTTAGGTTATGGCGACAATACCGTTTTACACGATATCACCTTGTCTTTGGAAAGCGGCGCACGTTACGGCCTATTGGGCGTTAACGGCAGCGGTAAATCTACATTTATCAAAGCATTGGCAGGAAAAATCGATTTACTTTCCGGCAGCATCGTACGCTCCGAGAAGCTCAATATCGGCTATTTTGCCCAACACCAACTAGACACATTGCGCGCCGATCAAAGTCCGGTTTGGCATATCCAGCAGCTTTCGCCCGAAGTCCGCGAACAGGAAATCCGTAACTTTTTAGGCGGTTTCAACTTTATCGGCGATATGGCGGTTCAAAAGACCGAGCCCTTTTCTGGCGGCGAAAAAGCGCGGCTCGCCCTTGCCATGATTATCTGGCAAAAACCTAATCTGCTGCTGCTTGACGAACCGACCAACCACCTAGACTTGGATATGCGCCACGCCCTGACACTTGCTCTGCAAAGTTTCCAAGGCGCATTGATTGTCGTATCACACGACCGCAGCCTGCTTGAAGCGACTACCGACAGCTTCCTATTGATTGACAAAGGCCGTCTGAACAACTTCGACGGCGATTTGAACGACTACCGTCAATGGCGGTTGGCACAAGAAAACGCCGCAGCAGCCCCCGCCGCATCTGCACAAAGCCAAAGCCGCAAGGACACCAAGCGTATCGAGGCACAAATCCGTCAGGAAAAAGCCAAACGCAGCAAACCGATTCAGCAGAAAATCGACAAAGCCGAAAAAGAAATCACGCGATTGACTGATATTCAGACGGCCTGTGAAGCATTTTTGGCACAAGAATCTGCTTATTCAGAAGAAAATAAACCCAAATTGCAAGAGACACTCGCACAATTAACAGAAACTAAAGTAAAATTAACGCAACTGGAAGAAAACTGGCTGCAATGGCAGGAAGAGCTTGAGCAAATCCAAGTGGATGTCGAAGCCGAGTTTTCCCAATAAAAATAGAGCCATCAGGCCGTCTGAAATAAAACACAATACGGAAAAACATGACTTCAACCATCAAACAAGCCGGATACTTCCTCGTATCCTCTTTCGTCTTGGGCATTTCTCTTCACGCAGCCGCCGCAGTTTATTCCTGCGGCAACGGCAGCTATACTTCCGAACCCAAATCCTCCTGCGCACAGGCACAATTGCCTAAAATCAGCGGCCATCAAGGCAGCGGTTACCACCTCAACATCCGCAGCCTCAATGCCTCTAATGAACGCGCAAGTGCAAAGCCTAAGAAAAAGGCACGCGCGGAAAAATCCGATAAACAAGAGAAAAAAGCCGACAAACCGAGCAAAAACAAAAACGGTACAAAAGCTAAAAAACAGCAGCCCATGCCGTCTGAACAAGAATAAAATGCTCAACTGCAACGAATCGGCCCTACCTGAATCATGAAAAAATATCTGCTTACCCTATCCCTGCTGCCGCTTGCCGTTTTCAATAGCCAAGCCCACGCCGCAAAAATCTACACCTGTGAAGTCAACGGCTCGATTGTCTATACCTCGCGCCCAAGCGGCAACTGCCAAGCCGTCAACGATTTGCCGATTGTCGGCAAATACAGCAGCAGCCGATACGACGCCCCGGTTAGCGATGCGCCTACACTCAACGCACCGACATCACAAACGGCTCCGGCAAAAAGCAAAAACACAGCAGCAAAATCCAACCACAAAGCAACGCCCAAACCTGCCCCTATCCGCACTGCTTCTGAAACGGCTCCTCCTCCGGTTCCAAAATCCTCCGGTGTCAACAGTCGCCGCTCTATTCTGGAAACCGAGTTATCCAATGAACGCGCGGCTTTGGCCGATGCCAAAAAGCAACTGAGCCAAGCGCGGACAGCCAAAGGTGGCAGCGTCAATCAACAGGCCATCAGTACGCTGCAAGGTGCGGTTTTGGATAGAGAGAAAAACATTCAAGCCCTCCAGCGCGAACTGGGCAGAATGTAAGTCCAAATCAATCAAAACATCAGGCCTTCTGAATAGGTGGAAACGAAATCCAAAATTTTCGTCATGCCAAACAGACGGCCTGAATCCTATAATGATTACGCCCGTTTCAATTTCTTGTGCCTAGTAAATACGGTATAATTTGCCCTTTACGCACATTACCTCCGGTCTTTTCAGACGGCCTTTATCTCATGACTGCAAAATCTTCTAAAACCCAAACAAAAAAACGCGTCTCTACCAAACCGGCAGCCAAACCGACCACACGCAAATCCACCAAAGCACAAACTCAAGCCGACAATAAAGTCTCCCAACGCCTCAAGGCCGCCAAAGAGCTGCAAAAAAACGAAGAAAAAAAAGCGCGTCCCGAGCATGTCGTCAACTTGATTAATGATGCTTTATGGCTGTTTGGCTTGGTTATCACCATTTATCTGGCCATTTCCCTGGCCAGCTTCAGCATGGACGACCCTGCATGGTCGCGCAGCGTTCCCAAAAGCAACGATGTCGCCAACCTCGGCGGCCTCTTTGGCTCCTATCTTTCCGATGTCGGATATTATCTGTTCGGCCTATCGTTTTGGTGGTGGATAGCTGCCTCTTGCGTTTTCCTCTACAAAAATTTCCGCCCCATGAAAAAGCAGGAAAACCACAAGCCCTACAATCACAGCGTAGCCGCTTTGGCATTGTTTCTCCTGCTGGTGTGCAGCCCGATTATCGAACATTTCCTGTTTGACAATGCATTGAGCGAATCCCTTCCCGTCGGTGCAGGCGGCTTGGTCGGCTTGCTGGCGGGTTCAGGCTTGGCTTGGCTGTTGGGTAAGTCGGGCAGTCTGTTGATTATGCTGGTGATGTTGCTTTTATCCATTTCCCTGCTGGCTCAGGTGTCATGGTTGGAAGTCATGGCCAAATCCGGCAGCCATATGGGTGGTCTGTTTGGCAACCTGATGAAAAAACTGTCTCAGTTCCGAAATAAAAAAGAAGATGTCTGCTCCGAAGCTTTGGAAACCCAAAATACGCGCCGCATGGTTAAAGAAGCCAAAACCATTACCGCCACTCCGGTTACTCCGTTGGCAGGCAGCAGCAGCAACCGTAAAACCGTTGCCGTATCCGTTGCGCCGCCCCCTAAAATCCAAACTTCCCTGTTTGACGATACTGAACCTAAAAACAACGGCGAATACCACAAACCCAATATGAACCTGTTGCGTATGCCGTCTGAAGAACCGGTTGCCGTCAATCCGGATGAATTGCAACAAACCGCAGAATTGATCGAAGCCAAGCTGGCTGAATTTGGCATCGGCGTACAGGTTGTTTCCGCCACTTCCGGCCCCGTGATTACCCGCTACGAAATCGAACCGGCACAAGGTGTCAAAGGTAGTCAAATTGTCGCCCTGTCCAAAGATTTGGCGCGCTCGATGTCTCTGCAAGCGGTACGCATCGTAGAAACCATTGCCGGTAAAAACACCATGGGCATTGAATTGCCCAATGAGAAACGCCAAGACGTGATGTTGAGCGAAATCCTCTCTTCACCCGTGTTTACCGACGCCAAATCCAAACTGACCGTTGCCTTGGGTAAAGATATTGCAGGTACGCCCGTTGTCGGCGACTTGGCAAAAATGCCGCATCTTTTGGTCGCTGGTATGACCGGCTCGGGTAAATCCGTCGGCGTGAACGGCATGATTATGTCCATGCTCTTCAAAGCCACGCCCGACGAAGTCCGCTTCATTATGATTGACCCTAAAATGCTGGAATTGAGCATTTACGACGGCATTCCGCACCTGCTTTGTCCGGTTGTGACCGATATGCGCGAGGCAGGACAAGCGTTGAACTGGTGTGTTGCCGAAATGGAAAAACGTTATCGCTTACTTTCCCATGCCGGCGTGCGTAATTTGGACGGTTTCAACCAAAAAGTCGAACAAGCCAAAGCAGCAGGTAAGCCATTACTCAATCCGTTCAGCTTAAATCCTGACGATCCTGAGCCTCTGGAAAAACTGCCGTTGATTGTAGTCGTCATTGACGAATTGGCAGACTTGATGATGACCGAACGCAAATCCGTTGAGCAACAAATCGCACGCCTTGCCCAAAAAGCGCGTGCAGCAGGCATTCACATGATTGTCGCCACCCAACGCCCAAGCGTTGATGTGGTTACCGGCCTGATTAAAGCCAACATTCCGACACGTATGGCCTTTACCGTACAAAGCAAAATCGACAGCCGCACTATTCTTGACCAAATGGGTGCAGACGAATTGCTCAAATACGGCGACTCATTATTCCTGCAACCGGGAAGCGCAGAACCGACACGCCTGCAAGGTGCGTTTGTTTCCGATGATGAAGTGCATCAGGTCGTCAATTTCGTCAAAGAACAGGCTCCGACCAATTATGTAGAAGGCCTGCTCAGTGGTGAAGCGGCCATCGAAACCACCAATATTGTCAATCCGAATGCAAACAGCGATGAGTTATTTGATCAAGCCGTTGCCTTCGTATTGGAAAGCCGGAAAACTTCCATTTCCGCACTCCAACGCCAATTACGCATCGGCTACAACCGTGCCGCCAATTTGGTAGATGCGCTTGAAAATGCCGGTGTTCTTTCTCCGGCAGACATCAACGGCAGCCGACGGATTCTGGCGCAAAAAGACCAGCTGTAAAAAACAACAATATCGAAACGCAAAGGCCGTCTGAAAAGAATTTCCCACTTTTCAGACGGCCTTTTTATGTTATTCGTGAAACATTGTGTTATACTAAGCAGCTAAATTTTGACCTTATGCACGCTTCCGAAGTTCTTCGGAATACTGAGCAGAAGGATAACCGTTTAAACACAACAAATTTAAGGGCTTACGATGAGCGTAACTGTTGAAACTTTAGAAAATCTGGAACGCAAAGTAGTATTGTCTCTGCCTTGGTCCAAAATCAACGCAGAAACTGAGAAAAAACTGAAACAAACCCAACGCCGTGCAAAAGTTGACGGCTTCCGTCCGGGTAAAGCACCGTTCAAAATGATTGCCCAAATGTACGGCGCAAGCGCACAAAACGACGTTATCAACGAATTGGTACAACGCGAATTCTACGAAGTTGCCGTTGCTCAAGAATTGAAAGTTGCCGGTTACCCACGTTTTGAAGCCGTTGAAGAACAAGACGATCAAGAGTCTTTCAAAGTTGCCGCTATTTTTGAAGTTTTCCCTGAAGTAACTATTGGCGACCTGTCAACCCAAGAAGTAGAAAAAGTAACTGCGACTGTTGGCGATGCCGAAGTCGACCAAACTGTAGAAATCCTGCGTAAACAACGCACCCGCTTCAACCATGTTGACCGCGAAGCCCAAAACGGCGACCGCGTCATCATCGACTTTGAAGGCAAAATCGACGGCGAACCTTTCGCTGGCGGCGCGTCTAAAAACTACGCTTTCGTATTGGGCGCAGGTCAAATGCTGCCTGAATTCGAAGCCGGTGTCGTCGGCATGAAAGCCGGCGAAAGCAAAGATGTTACCGTAAACTTCCCTGAAGACTACCACGGTAAAGATGTTGCCGGTAAATCTGCCGTATTCACCATCACTCTGAACAACGTTTCTGAAGCTACTTTGCCTGAAGTTGATGCAGACTTCGCTAAAGCTTTGGGTATTGAAGACGGCGACGTTGCCAAAATGCGTGAAGAAGTGAAGAAAAACGTTGGCCGCGAAGTTGAGCGCCGCATCGGTGAACAAACTAAAGAATCTGTCATGAACGCCCTGCTCAAAGCAGCCGATTTGCAAGTTCCTGTTGCTTTGGTCAACGAAGAAGCCGCTCGCTTGGCAAACGAAATGAAACAAAACTTCGTTAACCAAGGTATGGCTGACGCTGCCAACTTGGATCTGCCTTTGGATATGTTCAAAGAACAAGCAGAACGCCGCGTTTCTTTGGGTCTGATTTTGGCTAAATTGGTTGAAGAAAACAAACTTGAGCCAACTGAAGACCAAATCAAAGCCGTTGTTGCCAACTTCGCTGAAAGCTACGAAGATCCTCAAGAAGTTATCGACTGGTACTACGCAGAGCCTTCCCGCCTGCAAGGCCCGACTTCTTTGGCAGTAGAAAGCAACGTTGTTGATTTCGTTCTGAGCAAAGCTAAAGTAACTGAAAAAGCGCTGTCTTTTGACGAAGTAATGGGCGCACAAGCTTAATTGCTCCAAGGCCGTCTGAAACAGACAATCAAAAGCACCGAAGCGCTTTAAATGCTTTGGTGCTTTTCCATCATTAACAGGAGACAAAAATGTCCTTCGATTTCAATAATTACCTTGTCCCTACCGTTATCGAGCAAAGCGGTCGCGGCGAGCGCGCATTCGACATCTACTCACGCCTTTTGAAAGAGCGCATCGTTTTCTTGATCGGCCCGGTGACAGACGAATCTGCCAACTTGGTTGTTGCGCAATTACTGTTCTTGGAAAGTGAAAACCCTGATAAAGATATCTTCTTCTATATCAACTCTCCGGGCGGTTCGGTTACTGCCGGTATGTCGATTTACGACACCATGAACTTCATCAAGCCTCATGTTTCTACCTTATGCTTGGGTCAAGCAGCAAGTATGGGCGCATTCCTGTTGTCCGCAGGCGAAAAAGGCAAACGCTTTGCCCTGCCAAACAGCCGCATCATGATTCACCAACCGCTCATCAGCGGCGGATTGGCCGGTCAGGCTTCCGATATTGAAATTCACGCTAAAGAGCTGCTGAAAATCAAAGAGAAACTGAACCGCTTACTCGCCAAACATTGTGATCGCGATTTGGCTGACTTGGAACGCGATACCGACCGCGATAATTATATGTCTGCCGATGAAGCTAAAGAATATGGTTTGATTGACCAAGTTTTGGAAAACCGCGCCTCTCTGCAAGCCTAATCTTTATCGATTTTAAATTAAAAGGCCGTCTGAAAAATATATATTCAGACGGCCTTTCTTCAATCTTACTTCGCGTTGTCTTTATTATTCACTTGAACCGGATACAGCAAAATCAAAGGATTGGCTTTCACTTGACTCCAGAAGCTCTTCAGAAGATTACGCATACTACCCAAACGCGTACCGCGAGAACGGAGCGCAACAGCCAAAGCCAAAGAAAAACTGACCACCAGATTCACCATGCCGATTGCCAATACACTGGCCAAGCCAAGCATAAAAGTGAATATATCTGCATGACCGCTAATCGCGGCATAACCCAAATTTGCCGAAGAGAACGCCACATGGCGAATATCCAGCGGCAAGCCGAAAAGATGGCCAAAATAGCCGGTCATCCCCAAAAGCATACCGAAAATAAAATTGCCCATAAGCGAGCCGTAATGCTTATGAATATAAGCAGCCAAACGGCGGCGCGGCTGAGGACGCATGATTTTTCGTAAAAACGGATTAAACGGCAGGCGCTGACGCAGGTTCAGATAATCGGAACGGTTGTCAAAAAAGCCCGCAATAATCCCCGAGCAAAACAGCCATACCCCGGCAATAGCGGCATACCATAAGGTCGGCTGAGTAAAAATCTCAATAGATTTAAGCTGGTAGGCTGTAACCGCCTCGTTTAATAAAGGCTGACCATGCGTGTAGGCATAGCCAAAAGCAATCCCTGCTGCCAACAATACCGCAATCGATACATTGCCAAACACGGCAACACTTTGCGAACGGCATACGTCAATCAGCAGTTTAGCCAATTTATTGTCCACCGCTTTGCTGCCTTCATTTGAGTCCACCTGTTCAGCAAAGCTCGCCGCCGTCATAGCAGGCTGTTTGGTTGCAACAGTGCAATGCAGCATATGAATCAGCATAAAGCCCAAACCATAATTGAGCCCGGCCAAGAATGAAGTAGTAAACTCACCGAATCCCAAAGACGCGATATGGATTTTATTCAATGCCATCAAAGCAATAATTACGCCGCCGCCCGCTGCGGAATAAAACATTTTGAAATATTCGCTACGGTTGCGCGTAATGTAATGCTCGCCATGATGACTTTTGTTTTCCGTAATACTGCGTGCCAGCATTCGGATACTGCTTTTACGCAAGTGGCTGGTACTATATTGCTCTACCGCCGCGTAAATCATCGCATTCATCAGATTGATGGTTAAGCGAGTACGGCTGCCGGTTTCGATTTGAATATTAGTCAACAGTTTCAGACGGTCTATGGTTTGTTGCAGGCGCTCCAACAAGTGCGCCACTTTCACTGACGAGCCAGACCCCGCTCCTGTACCACGCCGACGCAGATACTCAATTTGCTTGTCGCACTGGTCAAACATGACCTCCAAGTGCGCCGTATCATAAGTTTCTTCACTGTGGCGATAGTGTTCTACCAATTTTGCAATTTCACGTTGCAAAGCAACAAATGCTGAATCTGCCTCCAACAAACGGGGGGCAATCCGTATTAAATCCGGCTCAATCGCTTCGGAAGCAATCCAAATAGACAGCATTTCCACCGCTCGCAAACGGGCATCTGCCAACTGTCGGCTGGCCGTCTGAAGCAAAGCAGGATCCGCTTTGCCCTGCAACAATTCATACATGCTCAACCATTGGCGCAAACTCAGGGTTTGCAACCATTTATCATCGTTTTTCGAATGAAAAAGATATAAAAATACTTCGCGCAGATTGGAAAAATCTTTATAAGACGGGCTGAAACGTTCGTAAATCCGTATGCCCATCTCCCGAGTAAAACTATGGCGCGAGAAAATACCCAGCTTAATCAGCGCAGGATAGATGTGAACTTTGGACAGCCAGGCATAGAAGCGCAGACTGAATTGACGGCATAAAGCATCGTCTTGTTTTAAAGTAGATAAAATCAAATCGAAACGTTCGGAAGCCTGTTTTTTGCCTCCTCGGCGCAAAAATTTGATTAATGCATTGAGAATAAGAACAAAGTCGGTATCATTTAAGCGTTCCGACAAAATAATGTGAAGATTTTGATTAGTCAGTTTTTGCATTGTAGTATTAGTACATAAAATGAGATATTTAGCAAGAACCTTGGCAAACAGGTCGGATTATATCGCATTCTTTATCAACCCATGTCACAAGATTTTCAATTAATATTCTCTAAAATTCAATGAATAATCAAATTACATAACAAATATATGATGTGAATCAATAACTAAGAAAGGCCGTCTGAATTCTTTCAGCCGGCCTTTTACAACAACATACTACATTGTTTTAAACTTATGCAAACAAGAGCTTACCACCCTCTTCTTTAACATGGATTGTGCTATCGGGCGCATATTTGCCTTCAAGCAAGGCTTTTGCCAGCGCATTTTCGATTTCAGACTGAATAGCGCGTTTGAGCGGACGGGCACCATACACAGGGTCGAAACCGGCTTTGGCAATCAGATCCAAGGCAGCATCATCGACTTTCAGATGCAGATGTTGCGCTTCCAAACGTTTTTCCAAACCTTTAAGCTGGATTTTCGCAATACTGCGGATATTAGCCTGATCCAAACCGTGGAACACGACAACTTCGTCAATACGGTTGATCATTTCAGGACGGAAATGTTCTTTCACATCCTCCATCACGACTTCTTTTACTGCTTCGTAGTCCTGAGTACCCATTTGTTGGATATGTTGGCTGCCGATGTTGGAAGTCATGACAATAACGGTATTTTTAAAGTCTACGGTACGGCCTTGTCCGTCGGTCAAGCGGCCGTCATCCAATACTTGCAGCAAGATGTTGAATACGTCCGGATGGGCTTTTTCCACTTCATCCAAAAGAATCACGCTGTACGGTTTGCGGCGGACTTGTTCGGTCAGGTAACCGCCCTCTTCGTAGCCAACATAGCCGGGAGGCGCACCGATTAAGCGGGCAACAGCATGTTTTTCCATGTATTCGGACATATCGATACGAATCAGATGATCTTCGCTGTCAAACAGGAAGCCTGCCAAAGCTTTGCACAATTCGGTTTTACCCACACCGGTCAGGCCTAGGAACAGGAAGCTGCCGTAAGGCTTGTTTGGATCGGCAAGGCCTGAGCGGCTTCGGCGGATAGCGTCGGACACGGCACGCACGGCTTCATCTTGACCAACCACGCGGCGGTGCAATACTTCTTCCATCTTCAGCAGCTTATCGCGTTCACCTTCCATCATTTTTGACACAGGAATGCCGGTCATACGGGAAACAATTTCGGCCACTTCATCCGCCCCGACTTCAGTACGGAAAAGTTTGTTTTGTTTTTTGCCGTCGGGGTTACTTTCCGCAGCTTGCAACTGTGCGCCCAATTTCGGTAACTCACCGTATTCGAGTTCGGACGCACGGGCAAAATCGCCTTGACGTTTGGCCTGCTCGATTTTGACTTTGATGTCGTCCATCTGTTTTTTGATGTCGGCAGTGCTGGAAGAGGCGGCTTTTTCTGCTTTCCAGATTTCGTCCAAATCGGCGTATTCTTTTTGCAATCCGTCGATTTCTTCGTCTATCAATTCCAGACGTTTCTTGCTGGCATCATCGGTTTCTTTGGCAACGTGCATTTTTTCCATTTTGAGCTGGATAATGCGACGGTCAAGTTTATCCATTTGCTCAGGTTTGCTATCCAGCTCCATTTTGATGCGGCTGGCTGCTTCATCGATCAAATCAATCGCTTTATCAGGCAGGAAGCGGTCGGTAATATAACGGTCGCTCAACTCCGCTGCGGCAACAATAGCAGGGTCGGTAATATCGATACCGTGGTGGATTTCATAACGCTCTTGCAAACCGCGCAAAATAGCGATGGTATCTTCTACGCTTGGCTCACCAACCAATACTTTTTGGAAGCGGCGTTCGAGTGCCGCGTCTTTTTCGATGTATTGACGATATTCGTCCAAAGTGGTCGCGCCGATGCAGTGCAGTTCGCCGCGTGCCAAGGCCGGTTTCAACATATTACCCGCGTCCATCGCGCCGTCGGTTTTACCCGCGCCAACCAAAGTATGGATTTCGTCAATGAAAATCAAAGTGTTGCCATCGTCTTTAGCCAAGTCGTTCAACACACCTTTCAAGCGTTCTTCAAATTCGCCGCGGTATTTCGCGCCGGCAATCAATGCCGCCAAATCCAAAACCAGCAGGCGTTTGTTGCGCAGGGATTCAGGCACTTCGCCGTTGACAATGCGTTGCGCCAAGCCTTCAACAATAGCGGTTTTACCCACACCAGGCTCACCAATCAGCACAGGGTTGTTTTTTGTACGGCGTTGCAATACCTGAATTGCACGACGAATCTCATCATCGCGGCCGATAACGGGGTCAAGTTTGCCGTCGCGGGCGCGCTGGGTCAGATCGAGCGTGTATTTTTTCAGAGCATCGCGTTGGTCTTCAGCATTCGCATCGTTCACGTTTTGTCCTCCTCGTACCGCATCAATTGCGGCATTGATATTTTGTTCGGTCGCACCAGCTTCTTTCAAGATTTTGCCGGCCGCATCATTCTGCTGAACCAAAGCCAGCAGGAAAAGTTCGCTGGCGATATAGGCATCGCCACGTTTGGTTGCAGCCTTGTCCATCAAGTTCAATACAGCTTGCAGCTCACGGCTAGGCATAATATCGCCACTTTGACCGGATACTTTTGGCAAGCTGCTCAAATGTTGCTGCAAACGTTGTTTTACTTGAGGCACATTCACACCTGCATGAGCAAGTAACGCAGCGGCACCACTGTTTTGATCGTCAAGCAACGCTTTTAAGATAAAGCCGGCCTCAAGGTAGCTACTGTCCGCAGCCAAAGCCAAACTTTGACCTTCTTGCAAAGCTTGCTGAAATTTGGCAGTCAATTTATCAAATCTCATTTTACGTTCCTCTTCAAATATATTCTGTTAGAGTCTATATAAGCGCAAATGTGGATAACTCAAGAGCCATTTACCCCATTAATCAACAATTTTTAATATATTATTGTTTTATAACGTTTTATTTTTATGATTTTATGTGTATAACTTTTATTATCTATCTACTCTTTACTCAAAAGGCCGTCTGAAAAATCAAGAATAATCAGGTATAATCGGCACCATATTTATTTTCAGACGGCCTTTGTGCCGAAGGATACTTTCATGAGCAAAAAACGAGTTTTAACAGGCGTTACCACAACAGGTATTCCACACTTGGGCAACTACGTCGGTGCCATCCGCCCGGCCATCCGCGCGGCGCAAGATTCCAATACCGAATCATTCCTCTTTTTGGCCGACTATCACGGCATCATCAAATGTCATGAACCAGAAATGATTCATCAATCTACTCAAGCTGTTGCCGCCACATGGCTTGCCTGCGGACTCAATCCGGAACAGACCACTTTCTATCGTCAAAGCGATATTCCCGAGGTGATGGAGTTGAACTGGATTCTGACCTGTATCACTGCAAAAGGCCTGATGAACCGCGCTCACGCTTATAAAGCTGCAGTACAGGCAAATACCGAAAACGGTCAGGAAGATCCGGATCATGGCGTGGAAATGGGCCTGTACAGCTACCCTATCCTCATGACTGCCGACATCCTGATGTTCAATGCCCATGAAGTTCCAGTCGGTCGCGACCAAATCCAACACGTTGAAATGGCACGTGATATTGCCGGTCGCTTCAACCACCGCTTCCAAGAGCTCTTCACCCTGCCAGAAGTAAAAATCGACGAAAACGTCGAACTCTTGGTCGGCTTGGACGGACGCAAAATGTCCAAATCCTACGGCAATACCATTCCGCTTTGGGAAAACGACAAGAAAACCCAAAAATCGGTCAACAAAATCATCACCAACATGAAAGAGCCCGGAGAGCCGAAACAGCCTGATGAAAGTCCTTTGTTTGAAATCTACAAAGCCTTCTCCACGCCGTCTGAAACTGCCGAGTTCACGCAAATGCTGGCCGAAGGCCTTGCTTGGGGTGAAGCCAAGAAACTCTTGGGCGCAAAAATCAATGCCGAGCTCGCAGAACCGCGCGAGCGTTACAACGAGTTAACAGCCAAACCCTCTCAAATTGAAGACATTTTGCAGGCCGGCGCACACAAAGCGCGTAAAGAAGCACGCGAATTGTTGGATAAAGTACGCGATGCGGTAGGTATTCGTCCGTTGAAATAATAATAGTAAGGCTGTCTGAAAATTTCAGACGGCCATAATATCGTTTATCATTTGAAATATAATCGTTTTCTAGGGTTTCTCATATGAAAAAAACCTTCCCCCTTATCTTGCTCAGCCTTTCATTGGCTGCCTGCGGCGGTAAATCTGAAGATACTACAGCCAATGATATTGCTTCAGGCAAAGCGCCCAAGCCTACCTTCAAAGTTAAATATATCGATGAACAAGCCATAGCCGGTTTGAATTTAGGTACAGCTCAAGAAGGCGAAACGAAAGAAGGTAAGAAACAACGCACCTATCCGATTAACGGCATAGAGGGCGGTGTTATCAATCTGATTGGTAAGCACCCTACCGACTTAGAAGTCATCAGCGGCCAATGCATGGAAAAAAATGAAAAAGGCGTTTCAGCCGGCTGGTCAGCCAACGGAGTTTGCCACACTGCCTTTGCAAAAATGGTGGACAATATTGCCCAAGACGGCGGCCAACTGACCGACTATCTGATTTCACACGCTGCTTTGCAGCCTTATACCGAAGGCAAAAGCGGTTATGCTGCCGTCCAAAACGGCCGCTATATTTTAGAAATTGACAGCGAAGGCATGTTCTATTTCCGTCGCCGTCATTACTAAAATCCTGCCTATCCTATTTTCCCCCTGACACAAGGACTGAATCATGGCTCAAGTTACTTTCCAAGGCTCTCCTATTTCTACAAACGGCAATTTGCCTGCCATCGGCCAAGTTGCACCTGATTTCACATTGGTAGCAGCAGACCTATCTGAGAAATCATTGGCTGACTTTGCAGGCAAACGCAAAGTGCTGAATATTTTCCCTAGCATTGACACCGGCGTATGCGCCCAGTCCGTCCGCACTTTCAACAAACGCGCCTCTTCTTTGGACAATACCGTCGTCTTGTGCATTTCTGCCGATTTACCGTTCGCACAAGCCCGTTTCTGCGGCGCAGAAGGTTTAGAAAATGTAGTGACACTTTCTACATTCCGCAGCAGCTTTTCTAACGATTACGGTGTTACACTGACAGAAAGCCCATTACGCGGCCTGACTGCCCGCGCAGTGGTGGTTTTGAATGAGCAAAACCAAGTTCTCCACGCTGAGCTGGTATCTGAAATTGCGAACGAGCCTGACTACGAAGCTGCTTTGACTGTTTTGTAATTAACCAAATAAAATCAGGCCGTCTGAAGCTTTTCAGACGGCCTTTAGATTATCCTCAAAATAAAAACGGTAGCTTAAAAGCTACCGTTTTCTGTTTCAAGCCTTATACAGATTTATCTGTTTTGTCTGCTTCTACTGACTCAGCATTCTGAACCTCATTTTGCTCAACAGGTTCAGCAGCTTCAGCAACAGGCGCTTCAGGCGCTTTAGGCTCTTCTACTTTGTCATCACGGACATTGTGGCTGTAATCTTTAGGCGGACTAGGCTGTTTACCGGCCATAATTTCCAAAACTTGATCTCGATCGATAGTTTCCCAATCCATCAGTGCTTTGCACATGGTTTCCATCTTATCGCGATTTTCATCCAAGATTTTGTAAGCCACTTGGTATTGCTCATCCAAAATACGGCGGATTTCTGCATCGATATCTTGTTGGGTTTTCTCGGAAATATTTTGAGAACGAGTTACGCTGCGACCCAAGAATACCTCACCTTCGTTCTCAGCATAAACCATCACACCCATTTTGTCGCTCATACCATAACGCGTTACCATCTCGCGTGCCATTTGAGTTGCACGCTCAAAGTCGTTAGATGCACCGGTAGAAATACGGCCGACAAAAATATCTTCAGCAATACGGCCACCAAACAAGATTGAGAGCTGGCTCAGCATTTGGTCTTTGTACATACTGATGCGGTCACGCTCAGGCAGCTGCCAAGTCAAACCCAATGCACGGCCGCGAGGCATAATTGTTACTTTGTGAACCGGATCGGTAAACGGCAGGCTTTCCGCTACGATTGCATGACCGGCCTCATGATAGGCTGTCGCACGTTTTTCATCTTCGTGCATCACCATGCTGCGACGTTCCGGACCCATGTAGATTTTGTCTTTAGCATCTTCAAAGTCGCTTTGATCGACTTTAACTTTATTACGACGACCGGCAAACAAAGCTGCTTCATTGACCAAGTTTGCCAAATCCGCACCTGAAAAACCAGGGGTACCGCGTGCTAAAGAAGTCAAATCTACGGATGCATCCAAAGGTACTTTTTTAGCGTGTACTTTCAAGATTTGCTCACGGCCACGGATATCAGGCAATGGAACAACGACTTGACGGTCAAAACGGCCCGGACGCTGCAACGCGGGGTCAAGTACATCAGGACGGTTGGTTGCTGCGATCACAATAACGGTTTGGTTACTTTCAAAACCATCCATTTCAACCAACAATTGGTTCAATGTTTGCTCACGCTCATCATTACCACCACCCAAACCAGCACCACGCTGACGGCCAACCGCATCAATTTCATCGATAAAGATGATACATGGCGCGTTTTTCTTGGCCTGCTCGAACATATCGCGGACACGGCTCGCACCGACACCGACAAACATTTCTACGAAGTCAGAACCTGAAATACTGAAGAATGGCACACCGGCCTCACCGGCAATCGCTTTAGCCAGCAATGTTTTACCCGTACCAGGGCTACCGGCCAACAAAATACCGCGAGGTACACGACCACCTAGGCTTTGGTAACGATTGGGGGCTTTTAAATAATCTACGATTTCTTGTACTTCTTCTTTTGCCTCATCACAACCGGCAACATCGGCAAAAGTCACTTTATTGGAATCTTTATCCAACAAACGAGCACGGCTTTTACCAAAAGAGAAGGCGCCGCCTTTACCGCCACCGCCGCTTTGCATGCGCATGAAGTAGAACCATGCACCGATCAACAACAAAACAGGCAGCAGGCTGTAAAACAGACTGGCCAGCATACTTGGTTTTTCTTCCGGAGTCACTTTGACGCGTACTTTGTTGTCCAACAGTGTTTTAACCAAGTTGTCATCCAAAGGCGCATTGGTATAGAAGGCAGTTTTATCGGTGCGCTCACCTTTAATCAGATAGCCGCTGACAACAGATCCTTCAATATTGACATTGGATACTTCGCCACTATTAACTTGCTGAATAAATTGAGAATATTCGATTTGCTGTTTATCTTCCTGCTTATCGCTGAGTGCATTGAATGCTGCTAAAAGCATAGCACCACCCACTACCCAGACTAATATGTTTTTAATGGTATTCCCCACTGAACAGGCTCCATGGTTACAAAATAAATAAAATCAAGGGAAAGAATTTTAAAGCACCCACCCTACATTGTCAGCGTTTATTTTTGCCTAATAGGTAAATCTCACTGGAACGATTGCGGGAAGCATCCGGCTTTCTAGTTTGTACACTGGCAAAAATTTCGCGCATTGCCGCCGTATATTCCTGATAGCCCGCGCCTTGAAACACCTTCACCAAAAAACTGCCTCCGGGTTTCAAATGCTGCGAGGCAAAATCCAAAGCCAGTTCACACAGGTAAAAACTGCGTGCCTGGTCTGTTACGGCATTGCCTGACATATTGGGTGCCATATCACAGATTACAAGGTCTAACGGACGATTATCCAATAAGGCTTCAAACTGCTCTAAAACAGCATCTTCCCTAAAGTCGCCCTGAATAAACGACACACCTTCAATAGCATCCATCGGCAAAATATCCAAAGCAAACACTGCTCCTGTTTTACCGACCAGCTTGGCCGCCACCTGTGACCAACTTCCCGGCGCGCTGCCCAAATCCGCCAAAACCGTACCTAGCTTGATTAATTTGTCTTTTTGATTGATTTCCAATAATTTATAAGCCGCTCTGGCACGATATCCGTCCTTTTGTGCCATATGGACATAATGATCGTTGACGTGCTCATGCAGCCATGCTTTTGAAGATTTTGAGCGTACAGCCATCTTGATTTGAAATGCTTAAGTTAAAATCAGCATTGTACGTTATTTCCCCCGTAAATGTTCTAAATCGCGTACAATATAGCCATTATTCTTTTGAATTGGATACTTATTAATATGAGCGACAACAAATTAAGCACCAAAGAAATTTTGGCCTTGAAAGCCCAAGCACATCACCTCCATCCTGTCGTTATGGTTGGCCAACAAGGCTTGACCGACTCAGTCATCAAAGAAACCGATGCCGCATTGACAGCACATGAATTGATTAAAGTCCGTGTTTTTGGCGATGATCGCGCTGAACGTATTGAAATTTGCAATGCCCTGTGTGAAACACTGGGTGCTCAACTGGTGCAACATATTGGCAAATTACTTGTTTTGTGGCGTAAGAAACCGGACGGCGAATAATTTAAACTAAATAAACAACAGAAGTATTTTCTCAACCCACTTTAATCATATCCTTCTGTTGTATTTACGCAGTACGGAATGATTTATTCCATTATTCTAAGCATAAAAATACAAATACGGTTGTCTGTTTTTGTAAATAACCTCAAAATTACAAAATCATAACGGCCGCACTCTGTCGGCCGATTATTTTATTCTTAATCCTTCGCAAAATATAAAAGCAAACCGATGAATGCTCAACAATATGAAGAATCTTTTCTTCTAGCAGAAAAATTAATCACTCAAGACCCTCCTGACTTTGCACGAGCCATCCCATTGCTCTGCGAGGCAGCAGAAGCCGGGCATATTGAGGCCGCATTTCAGCTAGCAGGATACCTGATCGAACACCACGAAAATGCGCAAGATTTAGCAATTGCAGTTGAATATTTAAAGCAAGCTGCAAGAGCTGGTCATCCATACGCCCGCTATAATCTTCTCCAGTTACAAGAAAATAATGGAATAGAAATAGAAAAACTCATTGCAGCCTATCAAGAGCTTGCTGAAGAAGGATTAGCCCCAGCACAACTACGCCTCATGCGTTTATATGCAGATAATGGCAATGACCAAGAAGCAGTCAAATGGGCATTGAAAGCTGCCGAACAGCAAAATCCTCAGGCGCAATACTTCTTAGCCCAACATTACCAATATTCCAGCTCTTCTGATTTGGAATATTCCCATAAACTCTATCAGCAATCCGCTGCACAGGGATTTATTGCAGCACACTGGCAACTCGGTCTCCAATACAAATTGGGGCAAGGTGTCGCACAAAATCCTGAAAAAGCAATCGAACATTTACGTATTGCCGCCGATTACGACATTGTTCCAGCGCAAACTTCTCTTGCGGAACTCTTAGCCGCATCAAATCCTGCTGAAGCATTGGAATGGTTTGAAAAAGCTGCCGCACAAGGTGACAGCAATGCGAATGTAGCACTTGCCGAAATCTATCTGCTAGGCAAAAACACCGAACGAGACCCTCAGAAGGCCTATCAGCACGCTAAATTTGCTGCTGATCAAAATGATCCGGAAGGTTTGCGCCTTTTAGGTGATATCTATCGCTACGGATTGGGACGAGCAGTTGATGCTGACACCGCACGCCAATATTATCAACGCTCGGCTGATTTAGGTAATCTTGCCGCTTACCAAAAACTTCTGTCTGACAGCGCATTGAATAACCAGCAAAACTATGAGCTAACCAAAGAAATCGCCCTCCAACGTCAGGAAGCCGAGCGTCTGTACAAGCTGGCATTTGCAGCGCACTATGGCTTAAAACGCAAACAGAATTACGCTGAAGCACTGGAGTTATACCATCAGTCCGCAGAACGTGGACACAGTAAATCCCAAACCAATCTAGGTATGATGTATTACTGCGGACAAGGCGTACCTGTCGACTACGCCCAAGCTGCAAAATGGTTTGAAGCAGCGGCCAAACAAAGAGACACGATGGCTCAATATAATCTTGCCTGCCTGTATTATCACGGCATGGGTGTAAAAAAAGACATCAACAATGCTTGCTTCTGGTTGCAAGAAGCCATCCAACATGGACATGAACAGCAAGACGTTCTCAAAGAGCTTCTGACTCAATGGAAGCAATTCTCTCAAAAAGGCTCTACTGATAATTAGAGGCCGTCTGAAATTCTAACTTCCTACATAAATGACATGTCAGCGCTAAAGTAGCCTGTACATGTCATTTTTTTCATTTACCCTTCCTCAACAATCGCCATCTTCAAATCCCATTTCTCCTTAATCTCTTTAGAGTCTTCAGACGGCCTATTCTCTTTGTAAAAAACCAGATAATCTAAATTTAATTTTCTATTTACAACAAAATTTGAAAAATATTTTTCGTATTCGAATAAACTTTCTCAAATATCTGATGCTTTTTTACTGTATCCACTCAATATCTCGATTTAAAAACAAGCTACATAACTCTTTTAAAAAATCTTAATTTCAACCTCTAAATCCTATCAATATCTACAGCACAATTTGCCAGTTTGCCCAATTACTGATAGCATTTGCAGGTTAGCTGGTTTGTAAAAAGTTCAATTCTTTCTGATTTTTTATCAACGGTTATAACGTATTGATAATATTTCAGTAATTAAAACTTTTTTCGAATTTAACTCTAGGAATTTTCGTTTTAAACTCACATCTGTTCGCAAACGAAAATATCGGAGTAATACTCCGTCATTGAAAAACACTCAACACAAGGATAGATATTATGTCCACCCAATTACACGATGTTGACCCAATTGAAACCAAAGAATGGTTAGACGCGTTAAGCTCTGTTTTAGAATATGAAGGTAGCGAACGCGCCCAATACCTGCTGGAAAGTTTGGTCAAATACAGCCGTGACAAAGGCATCCGTATGCCTCACGGCACCACTACTCCATATTTGAACACCGTTTCCGTAGAAGACGAAAAAGGCATCCCTGGCGACCAAAACATCGAACACCGCATCCGTGCATTCGTTCGTTGGAACGCTGCCGCTATCGTTTTGCGCGCAGGTAAAAAAGATTTGGAATTGGGTGGACATATTGCATCTTTCCAATCAGCCGCCACTATGTACGAAGTCGGCTTCAACCACTTCTGGAAAGCTAAAGGCGAAGGCGAAGAAGGCGATCTGGTATTCTTCCAAGGCCACGTAGCCCCTGGTATCTACGCACGTGCGTTTGTTGAAGGCCGTCTGACTGAAGACCAGCTGAACAACTTCCGTCAAGAAGTTGGCGGTAAAGGTCTGCCTTCTTACCCTCACCCTCACCTGTTGCCTGACTTCTGGCAATTCCCAACCGTATCTATGGGTCTTGGCCCATTGATGGCAATTTACCAAGCACGCTTCCTGAAATACTTGGAATCTCGCGGTCTGGCTAAAACCAAAGGCCGTAAAGTATGGGTATTCTGTGGCGACGGTGAAATGGACGAACCTGAAAGCCAAGGTGCTATTGCTCTGGCTTCACGCGAAGGCTTGGACAACTTGGTATTCGTCATCAACTGTAACCTGCAACGTTTGGACGGCCCAGTACGCGGTAACGGCAAAATCATTCAAGAGCTGGAAGGCAACTTTGCCGGCGCCGGCTGGAATGTTGTGAAAGTCGTCTGGGGTCGTCGTTGGGACCGCCTCTTGGCAAAAGACAAAGATGGCATCCTGCGCAAACGTATGGAAGAGTGCTTGGACGGTGACTACCAAACTTACAAATCCAAAGACGGTGCATACGTTCGCGAACACTTCTTCAATACACCTGAACTGAAAGCATTGGTCGCCGATATGACTGATGACGAAATTTGGGCATTGAACCGCGGTGGTCATGACCCTCAAAAAGTCTACAACGCTTACGACCGCGCTGCGAATCACGCTAACGGCAAACCTACTGTAATCTTGGCAAAAACCATTAAAGGTTACGGTATGGGTGCATCCGGCGAAGGTCAAAACGTTGCCCACCAAGCCAAAAAAATGGACAAAGCGTCTCTGAAACAATTCCGTGACCGCTTTGACATTCCTGTAACTGACGAGCAAATCGACAGTGGCGACCTGCCTTACCTGACTTTTGCTCCTGACAGCGAAGAATACAAATACCTGCACGCACGTCGCGAATCTTTGGGTGGCTACCTGCCTCAACGCAACCCTACCCAAGACGTTCTGGAAGTGCCTGAACTGTCAGCATTTGATGCCCAACTGAAATCCAGCGGTGACCGTGAATTCTCCACCACCATGGCTTTCGTACGCATCCTGTCTACTTTGCTGAAAGACAAAAAAATCGGCAAACGCGTTGTACCTATCGTTCCTGACGAAAGCCGTACTTTCGGTATGGAAGGTATGTTCCGCCAATACGGCATTTGGAACCCTAAAGGCCAACAATACACCCCTCAAGATAAAGACCAACTGATGTTCTACAAAGAATCCGTCGACGGTCAAATCTTGCAAGAAGGTATTAACGAGCCAGGCGCAATGGCTGACTGGATCGCGGCTGCAACCAGCTACGCCAACAGCAACTTTGCGATGATTCCTTTCTACATCTACTACTCTATGTTCGGTTTCCAACGTATCGGCGACTTGGCATGGGCTGCCGGCGATATGCACGCACGCGGCTTCCTGTTGGGTGGTACTGCCGGCCGTACAACGCTGAATGGTGAAGGTCTGCAACACGAAGACGGCCACAGCCATATTCAAGCAGATTTGATTCCAAATTGTGTTTCTTACGATCCAACATTCCAATACGAAGTAGCCGTTATCGTTCAAGACGGTCTGCGCCGTATGTATGCCAATAACGAAGACGTGTTCTACTACATCACCCTAATGAACGAGAACTACGCTCACCCGGACATGCCTGAAGGCGCAGAAGAAAACATCCTGAAAGGTATGTATCTGCTGAAAGCCAGCGGCAAAGGCGACAAGAAAGTTCAATTGATGGGTTCCGGTACTATCCTGCAAGAAGTAATTGCCGGTGCCGAATTGTTGAAAGCCGACTTCGGCGTAGAAGCAGACATCTGGTCTTGCCCATCATTCAACCAGCTGCACCGCGATGCCATCGAAGTGGAACGCTTCAATCGTCTGAACCCATTGGAAACTGCAAAAGTACCGTTTGTTACTTCTCAACTGCAAGGTCATGACGGTCCGGTTATTGCCGCTACCGACTACATCCGCAGCTATGCTGACCGCATCCGTGCCTACATCCCTAACGACTACCACGTCTTGGGTACTGACGGCTTCGGTCGCTCCGACAGCCGTGCCAACCTGCGCAGCTTCTTTGAAGTTGACCGCTACAACGTTGCCGTTGCTGCATTGAGCGCATTGGCCGAACAAGGCAAAGTCAGCAAAGAAACCGTTCAACAAGCTATTGAAAAATATGGCATCAAAGCCGATTCAGCTCCTAGCTGGAAACGCTAATTGATGTTTCAGACGGCCTGTTTGCTTCATTCAGACATCAGGCCGTCTGAAAACCAAATGCTTGAATGGTTTGAACAAACTGTACCGATGCCGTGTGAAACAGTTTTTAGATGGCATCAAACTGAAAATATTAAAGGAACTCAAATGAGTATCGTAGAAATCAAAGTCCCTGATATCGGCGGTCATGAAAACGTCGACATCATCGCCGTAGAAGTTAAAGTAGGCGACACTATTGCCGTTGACGACACCCTGATTACTTTGGAAACCGACAAAGCCACTATGGACGTACCTGCTGATGCAGCCGGCGTCGTGAAAGAAGTTAAAGTTAAAGTTGGCGATAAAATCTCTGAAGGCGGCGTTATTTTGACCGTTGAAACCGGTGCTGCCGCTGCTGATGCCGCTCCGGCCCCTGCAGCAGAAGCTCCTGCTGCTGCGCCTGCAGCCGCTCCTGCCGGTGGTGCTACCGTACAAGTTGTTGTACCAGATATCGGCGGTCACTCTAACGTAGACGTTATTGCCGTTGAAATCAAAGTTGGCGACACTGTTGCCGTTGACGACACCCTG
>NZ_KV821264.1:2018-71641 GCF_001815615.1 Neisseria sp. HMSC075C10 | reverse complement strand
CCTGATTACTTTGGAAACCGACAAAGCCACCATGGACGTACCATGTACCGAAGCCGGTGTGGTTAAAGCCGTATTTGTAAAAGTTGGCGACAAAGTATCTGAAGGTTCTGCCATTATCGAAGTAGAAACCGCTGGTTCCGCCGCAGCTGCTCCTGCTCCTGCCGCTCAAGCTGCCGCTCCTGCACCGGCTGCCGCTCCGGCTCCTGCTGCTCCCGCACCAGCCGCTGCGCCTGCGCCAGCTGCACCTGCTCCTGCCAAAATCGACGAAGCTGCGTTTGCCAAAGCTCACGCAGGTCCTTCCGCACGTAAACTGGCGCGTGAATTGGGCGTAGATTTGGGTCAAGTCAAAGGTACCGGTCTGAAAGGCCGTATCATGGGCGAAGACGTTAAAGCCTTCGTTAAATCCGTTATGCAAAGTGGTGCAGGCAAACCTGCCGCTGCCTCTTTGGGCGGTGGTCTGGACTTGTTGCCATGGCCTAAAGTTGACTTCTCTAAATTCGGCAGCATCGAAGTTAAAGAACTGTCACGCATTAAGAAAATCTCCGGTCAAAACCTGTCTCGCAACTGGGTTGTGATTCCTCACGTTACCGTACACGAAGAAGCGGACATGACCGAATTGGAAGAATTCCGCAAACAGCTGAACAAAGAATGGGAACGCGAAGGCGTGAAACTGTCCCCATTGGCGTTCATCATCAAAGCCTCTGTTGCTGCGCTGAAAGCCTTCCCTGAATTCAACGCCTCTCTGGATGGCGACAACTTGGTGCTGAAAAACTACTTCAATATCGGTTTCGCAGCAGACACGCCAAACGGCTTGGTTGTTCCAGTCATCAAAGACGTGGACCAAAAAGGCTTGAAACAAATCAGCCAAGAGCTGACCGAATTGTCTAAAAAAGCCCGCGAAGGCAAGCTCAAACCACAAGAAATGCAAGGTGCGTGCTTTACCATTTCCAGCTTGGGCGGTATCGGCGGTACAGGCTTCACACCAATCGTGAATGCTCCTGAAGTTGCTATCTTGGGCGTATGCAAATCCCAAATCAAACCGGTTTGGAACGGCAAAGAATTTGCTCCTCGCCTGATGTGCCCATTGAGCCTGTCCTTTGACCACCGTGTCATCGACGGTGCTGCCGGCATGCGCTTCACCGTATTCTTGGCGAACCTGTTGAAAGACTTCCGCCGCATTACTCTGTAATCCGAGCATTTTCAGACGGCCTTTTTACTCAGGCCGTCTGAAAAAAGAAGTCCGAACATCATTCAGAAAGATTAGACATGAGCTTAGTTGAATTAAAAGTGCCCGACATTGGCGGTCACGAAAATGTAGATATTATTGCGGTTGAAGTAAATGTGGGCGATACCATTGCTGTGGACGATACCCTGATTACTTTGGAAACCGATAAAGCGACTATGGACGTACCTGCCGAAGTTGCAGGCGTAGTCAAAGAAGTTAAAGTTAAAGTAGGCGACAAAATCTCCGAAGGCGGCTTGATTGTTGTCGTTGAGGCCGAAGGTGCAGCTGCTGCTCCTAAAGCCGAAGCACCTGCCACTCCTGCACAAGAAGCACCTAAAGCAGCCGCTCCTGCTCCTCAAGCTGCTCAATTCGGCGGTTCTGCTGATGCCGAATACGACGTAGTCGTATTGGGTGGCGGCCCCGGCGGTTATTCTGCTGCATTTGCCGCTGCTGATGAAGGCTTGAAAGTTGCCATCGTTGAACGTTACAAAACTTTGGGCGGCGTTTGCTTGAACGTCGGCTGTATCCCTTCCAAAGCCTTGTTGCACAACGCTGCCGTTATCGATGAAGTACGTCACTTGGCTGCCAACGGTATCAAATACCCTGAGCCTGAACTCGATATCGACATGCTGCGCGGCTACAAAGACGGCGTTGTTTCCCGCCTGACTACCGGTTTGGCAGGCATGGCTAAAGGCCGTAAAGTAGACATTATCCAAGGTGATGGCCAATTCTTGGACCCACACCACTTGGAAGTTTCTCTGACGACCAGCGAAGTGTACGAACAAGCTACGCCTACCGGTGAGAAAAAAATCGTTGCCTTCAAAAACTGTATCATCGCAGCAGGCAGCCGCGTAACCAAACTGCCTTTCATCCCTGAAGATCCGCGCATCATCGACTCCAGCGGTGCTTTGGCTCTGAAAGAAGTGCCGGGCAAACTGTTGATCATCGGCGGTGGTATTATCGGTCTCGAAATGGGTACGGTTTACAGCACGCTGGGTTCTCGCCTGGATGTTGTTGAAATGATGGACGGCCTGATGCAAGGCGCAGACCGCGACTTGGTTAAAGTATGGCAAAAACAAAACGAATACCGTTTTGACAACATCATGATCAATACTAAAACTGTTGCTGTCGAGCCTAAAGAAGACGGAGTTTACGTTACCTTTGAAGGTGCAAATGCACCTAAAGAGCCACAACGTTACGATGCCGTACTCGTAGCTGCCGGTCGTGCGCCTAACGGCAAACTGATCAGCGCTGAGAAAGCCGGTGTTGCTGTGACTGACCGCGGCTTCATCGAAGTTGACAAACAAATGCGTACAAACGTGCCGCACATCTACGCCATCGGCGATATCGTCGGTCAACCGATGTTGGCACACAAAGCCGTTCACGAAGGCCATGTTGCCGCTGAAAACTGCGCCGGCCACAAAGCCTACTTCGACGCACGCGTTATTCCGGGCGTTGCCTACACTTCTCCTGAGGTAGCATGGGTTGGCGAAACCGAGTTGTCTGCCAAAGCTTCCGGCCGCAAAATCACCAAAGCCAACTTCCCATGGGCTGCTTCCGGCCGTGCGATTGCCAACGGTTGCGACAATGGTTTCACCAAGCTGATTTTTGATGCTGAAACCGGCCGCATCATCGGCGGCGGTATCGTTGGTCCTAACGGTGGCGATATGATCGGCGAAGTCTGCTTGGCGATTGAAATGGGCTGTGATGCAGCCGATATCGGTAAAACCATCCACCCACACCCAACCCTGGGCGAATCCATCGGTATGGCTGCGGAAGTGGCATTGGGCGTATGTACCGACCTGCCTGCTCAGAAAAAGAAATAAGTTCACTCAAATAAAATTTGAACGAACTTGATGGAACAAAGGCCGTCTGAATGTTTCAGACGGCCTTTTCACAAATAAGGAGACTCAATATGAAAAAAATCGAAGCTATTATCAAACCTTTCAAACTCGACGATGTACGCGAAATCCTAACTGAAATCGGCATTACCGGCATGACCGTCAGCGAAGTCAAAGGTTTCGGCCGCCAAAAAGGCCACACAGAAATTTATCGTGGCGCGGAATACGCAGTCGATTTTCTGCCTAAAGTAAAAATCGAATTGGTATTGGCTGACGATAAAGTCGATCAAGCTGTTGATGCCATCTTGGAAACCGCGCATTCCGGCAAAATCGGTGACGGTAAAATCTTTATTTATCCGGTTGAAGAAGCTATCCGTATCCGTACCGGTGAACGCTCGGAAGCAGCGCTTTAATAGAAATCGCAAAACACAGAATACAAATGCCGTCTGAAAATAAGTCGTAGCGTGGTTTGTTCAGGACTTATTTTTCAGACGGCATTAATTGAATACCCCCCCATTCTCTAAAGTCTATCCAAATAAACCGGTTACCGAAAACCTCACGCCATCAAGTATGGAGGAATTCAAGGCAATGCTTCCCTTGGCCTTCATGAACGACTTTACCGTATCAAATAACTCTTTCCAAAAAATAAATTACCCAATCCCATTCTTAAAAACCTCAACGCCCTACTTCTAAAATCAAATCCCCCATATTTTTCCCTATTCTTATTGCCGCTTTACTTTTCAGACGACCCCTTTATCCAAACTCCGTTATAATGACGGCTTTAAAATTAATTCATTCCCAAGACGGTCTTATCATGAAACACATCCACATTATCGGTATCGGCGGCACATTTATGGGCGGCGTAGCGGCTATTGCCAAAGAAGCAGGTTTTAAAGTCAGCGGTTGCGATGCAAAGATGTATCCGCCGATGAGTACCCAGCTTGAAGCCTTGGGCATAGACGTACACGAAGGTTTTGATGCCGCTCAATTGGACAAATTTAAAGCCGATATTTACGTTATCGGTAATGTTGCCAAACGCGGCATGGATGTGATTGAAGCCATTTTGAATAAAGGCCTGCCTTATATTTCCGGCCCACAATGGCTGGCTGAAAACGTATTACACCAGCACTGGGTACTCGGCGTAGCCGGAACACACGGCAAAACGACCACAGCCTCCATGCTCGCCTGGGTCTTAGAATATGCCGGACTCGCACCGGGCTTCCTGATTGGCGGCGTACCGGAAAACTTCAGCGTTTCTGCCCGCCTGCCGCAAACGCCGCGCCAAGATCCTAATTCAAAATCCCCATTCTTCGTTATCGAAGCCGACGAATACGACACTGCCTTTTTTGACAAACGCTCCAAATTCGTACACTACCGTCCGCGTACCGCCATTTTGAACAATCTGGAATTCGACCACGCCGATATTTTTGCCGATTTGGGCGCCATTCAAACACAATTCCATCATTTGGTACGCACCGTGCCGTCTGAAGGCCTCATCGTCTGCAACGGCCAGCAGCAAAGCCTGCAAGATACTTTGGACAAAGGCTGCTGGACACCCGTAGAAAAATTCGGTACCGAACAAGGCTGGCAGGTTGGTACCGTCCATACCGACGGCTCGTTTGACGTACGCCATCACGGCGAAACAGTCGGACACGTCGCTTGGGAACTGATGGGCGAACACAACCGTATGAACGCCCTCGCCGTTATCTCTGCCGCACGTCATGCCGGAGTCGATATTCAGACGGCCTGCGAAGCTTTGAGTGCATTTAAAAACGTCAAACGCCGTATGGAAATCAAAGGCACGGTAAACGGCATTACTGTTTACGACGACTTCGCCCACCACCCGACCGCCATCGAAACCACCATCGAAGGCCTGCGCCAGCGCGTCGGAAACGCCCGCATCCTCACCGTCCTCGAGCCGCGTTCCAATACCATGAAGCTTGGCACGATGAAAGCCGCCCTGCCGGAAAGCTTAAACGATGCCGACCAAGTGTTCTGCTACGCCGGCGGCGTGGACTGGGACGTCGCCGAAGCCCTCGCGCCTTTAGGCAGCAAGCTGCATGTCGGCAAAGACTTTGATGCCTTTGTTGCCGAAATCGTGAAAAATGCCGAAGCAGGCGACCATATTTTGGTCATGAGCAACGGCGGTTTCGGCGGAATTCACGGGAAGCTGCTGGAAGCGTTGAAATAAGGGTTTGTTGAAAGTTTTGAATGATTGAGGCCGTCTGAAAACCGGAATTTGGTTTTCAGACGGCCTTTTTGTTGTGAAGTAATGAGATGGGGAAAAACCGATATTTCCGGCGAATCAGGTTTGGTTATAAACCAAGCCGGGTTTGCCATTTGCCTTTATTTAGTTTTTTTAGGCGGCTTCGTGTTTTGGCTTTCTATTGCCTTTCGGTACAGGTCAAATAGGAAGGCGACGCGTTCTGCCTCGTCGTCGGTGTTTTTACCTTTTTTGTAGCCGTAGGCTTTATCGACGGCTTTGTCGAGGGCAGCGTGTGCTTTGACGAGGTCGGGATAGCCTGCGTCGGGCGCATAGAGTTCGGCGAGCGTAGGAGGAGGCAGATCGTTGGCAAGCGCATCGGCTCGGTATTTCTCGCGAATGTCAAGGATGGCTTGGGCGGCAGCTTCGATGGCGGAACGGAGGGGATTGTTTTCAGACGGCCTTGGCGTTTCGCCTTTTTTGCCCGAAGCTTCCTGACAGGCAGTTTCGTCATTATTGGGTTTACGGCAGCTTTCTGGGAAGGGAAAGTTGTTGTACACAATGCCACCAGAGTATTGATAGCGGCTTTCTAGCCGACCTGAAACGGTACGCATAAAAGCATTGTGCATGGTGGAGTTGAGAATACCAAAATGATAAAGCGGCGTATTGCTTGCGAGCATATAAAGTTTGTTGCTGGCAATATTTTCAGAAGATAAGAAACCAATAGGAATAAAACGACGTGTTTCCGATGATATTTCGGGAATAGCGAGATAATTGCCGTCTGAAGGCTGTCGGATTTCGTCGAAGAGCCACGGGGTAGCCGCTTTTTTTTGCGTGGCGGCTTTTCTGCTGGCTTCACGCATGGCTTTGACCGCCTGAATACGGGCTTGGACTTTGGGCATCTGTTTCAGGTCGTGGTTGCGTTTGACGTCGGATACGCCGTGAAACCACAGGCACCAACGGGTTTTGCCGTTGATAAATTCCTCGGCGCCGATAAAGGGGCGGATGTATTGTTCCGCTAATGGTTCGGCGGCAATCAAAGCTTCTTTTTCATCAGTGGAAAGGATAAGGTTGCCACCGTCGGTCGGTTGATTGCCTTTGCACATTTCATTTTCCCTGCTGATTTGGGTTTTGCGCTTGGCAATAATCAAATCGGGCGCATCAATCAGATAAGGATTGATGTTGGCTACGGCGTGTTTTTGGGGTTCACCTTTGATGTCGGGATAGTCGTAGAGGTATTTGGGCAGAGCGGGATTTGCCGAAGCGTTTGCGCCGCCGTTTTCAGACGACGTTTGCGGTTTGCGGCTAAAGCCGACGATGATGCAATGGACGGCGGCTTTGCCTGCGGCTTGGCTCGTCCATTGGAAGGTACGGTGGGCAAAGTTGATTTCGATGCCTTGGTTCAAAAGGCTGCCCCAGAGGATTTCGACCTGCTGGCCTTGGCAGATGGAATTGGTGGAGACGAATGCCGTACGGACGCGGGGATTCTGCGCCATGATACCGGCGGCTTTGACATACCAGTTGCAGACGTAATCCAACAGGCCGTAGCCTTTGATATTGCCGCAGATGCTTTCGAGGTCGTTTTTCTGCTCTTTGGTTTGGTAGGTCGAGCCGATAAAGGGCGGATTGCCGAAGATGTAGTCTGCCGCCTGCCAAGGTGTCCGAAGGCTGTTGGCGTGGATGATTTCGGCGGCGTCTTCGAGCGGCAGCGTATGGCAGGCGACTTCGCCGTCGAAGCGGATTTGCGTGCGGATGTTGCATTGGTGGTTTTTGAGCCACATGGCAGTACGGGCGATAAGGACGGCAAATTCGTCTATTTCGATACCGTGGAATTGTTTCAGACGGCATTGGACGGACGGGCTGTCGAATAAGCCGCCTGCTTTGTCTTTGAGGGCTTCGGCGATGATGTCGTCTTCAAGGGCGCGGATGCGGTCGTAGGCAACGATAAGGAAATTGCCGCAGCCGCAGGCCGGGTCGAGGAATTGCAGGTTTTGGATTTTTTGGTAGAAGGCGGCGAGTTTTTTGGCTTTGTCGCGTTTGAGGGCTTTGACGGCTTCAAATTCGGCGCGCAGGTTTTCTAAAAAAAGGCCGTTGATGACTTTGTCGATGTTGGCGGCTTCGGTGTAGTGTGCGCCTGCTTCGCGCCGCTCTTGCGCGTCCATGACGGATTGGAAGAGCGTGCCGAAGATTTCTGGACTGATGTTGCGCCAGTCGAAATTGCCGCAGTCGATTAAGGCGCGGTGCTGCTTGGCAGTGAAGTCGAAAGTGCGCAGGCGTTCTTTGAAAAGGCCGCCGTTGACGTATTCGAAACCTTGAAATTTTTCGCTTTGGGTCTTGCTGCGCTTTTGGTCGGGTGTGTTGAGAAATTCAAAGAGTTGATTGAGCTTGTCGCCGAGCGTATCGGCCTCTTTGCAGCTTTCTAAAAAGTCTTGAAAGAGGTAGTTGCGCTGGAAAACGGCGCTGTCGTCGGCAAAAAAGAGGAAAAGCAGGCGCGTGATGAAGAGCCTGAGTTCGTGTTCTTCATAAATGCCTTCTTCCTGCAAGGCATCGTGCAGTCTGCCAATGGCCGTCGCCGCTTGAATATTGGCTTCTTCTTGAATTTGGCGAACTTTGGCTTCAATGCCAAACATGAAGTCAAAAACGCCGCGCGTAATGTATTCGGGCAATGCTTCCAGCGGGAATTGCCATTGGTTTTCTACGCCTTCTTTAGGCTCGCGACGATAAAGGTGGAAATGGGCAAAATCGCTGACGGCGTAATATTCAGGTAAGGCAGACGGCTTGGTGCGCTCGATTTCCTGCAAATAACGCTCCGCCTGTTCTTTGGCTTTAGCTAGGTTTTTGTTGGCGGATTTGTGTTCTGCCAGGAAGATGCCTTCCCAAAAGACATCGACAAATTGGGTGTTGTTGCTCGGGTCTTTAACGGCATATTCGAAGTGGACGACGTTTTTGCGGTCTATGCCGAAAATCGCAAAAAATTCATTCCAAAAGGTGTCTTTTTCACGGCGTTCGTCGGTTTGGTTTTTATAGTGGTCGGCGAAATTTTGTGCAGCGCTTTGGAGTTGGAGCAAAGTTTTCATGACTTTATGGAATGAATGTATTGTGTAAATGGATGGACGTTATTATAACGGTTTGCGTTAAAAAGGTCGTCTGAAACCTCTTTTCAGACGACCTTTCTTCTTTCTAGTTATCCATATTTAACCGCAACCGCCGCATTTTCCGCAGCCGCTGCTGCAGTCGCGTTTTTTCGGTTTGAACACGAATTTTCGCAAAAGGAAGAATACGCAGGCGAGCATAATCAAGCCGACGATAATATATTGAGTCATGATGATAGTATCCTTGAAGAAATTTGGTAAACCACGAATGCGGCAAAATAAGCCATCAGGAACAAATAGCCTGTAATCATAAGCATATTTTTCGTGGATTTGGTTTCGCGTCTAATCACGGTCAAAGTCGCGGCACACATCGGAGCATACACATACCAAGCCAAGAAGGCAAAGGCGGTCGGCAAGCCCCAGTTGTTGTGCACGATAGGAATCAGTGCGTTTTGTACCGCATCTTCAGACGACGCGCTGACGGCGTAAACGGTACCCAAAGCGGCGACAACCACTTCACGCGCGGCAATACCCGGAATCATGGCAATACACATTTCCCAAGTAAAGCCCAAAGGTGCAAACAACGGCTGAATAGCGTGACCAAGCGTACCTGCCAAGCTGTAATCGATGGCTGCACCGGTTGCGCCTTCAGGCGGTTGCGGCCAGCTTACCAAGCCCCACAGAACCACGGCCAACGCAAAAATGATGGTACCCGCGCGTTTCAGGAAGGCTTTTACCCTATCCCACAAGCTGGTCATGATGTGTTTAAAGTTAGGCGTACGGAAAGTCGGCAATTCCATCAAAAGTGGGAATTGTTGCACGTTGCCTTTCATACGCGCCAAGCGTTTCATGATATACGCTGCCAAGGCGGCAGACAGGATGCCTGCGAGATAGAGGATAAACAGTGTCAGCCCTTGCAGGTTGAACATCCCACCTACGGTACGATTAGGAATGACGGCGGCGATAATCAGCGCGTACACGGGCAGCCGCGCAGAGCAGGTCAGCAGCGGGGCGACGGCGATGGTCACGAGGCGTTCGCGCGGGTCATTAATCGTACGCGCAGACATCACGGCGGGAACGGCACAGGCAAAACTCGACAGGAGCGGGATAAACGAGCGTCCCGACAGACCGCTTTTTGCCATGAGGTTGTCCAACAAGAACGCCGCGCGCGGCAGGTAGCCTGAGTCTTCTAAAAGCAGGATGAAGGCGAACAAAATCGTAATCTGAGGCAGGAACACCAACACGCTGCCCAAACCGGCAATCACACCGTTGACGAGCAAGTCGCTGAGGATGCCCGGCTCCATGTTGGCGGCTATCCATTCGCCCAGCGCGGCAAAGCCGCCTTCGATGGCTTCCATAATCGGTGCCGCCCAAGTGTAAACCGCTTGGAACACCATAAACAGGATGAACAGCAGCAGAATCATGCCCCAGACGGGGTGCAGCACGATGTCGTCGAGTTTTTTGTGCCATGCGGGCAGCGTCATCTGGGTGCGTACCACTTGTGCCAAAATCGATTCGACTTCTTGATAAAGTTTGTCGCTATCCAGCGCATCGAGCGTGCGTTCGGCAGAGGCGGGGTTTGCGGGGAAAGAGCGTTTGCGCGGCAGCTTCGCCACGGCTTCGCGTACAGCCTGTACGCCCGACGCGCTCACTGCAACTGTTTCCAAAACAGGTGCATCCAACAACTCGCTCAGTTTGGCCGCGTCGATATTCAAGCCCCTTTTGCGGGCCACGTCGCTCAAATTCAGCGACACCACCATAGGCAGTCCCAGCGTTTTCAGTTCCAAAATCATGCGCAGGGTCATACGCAGGTTGGTCGCGTCGGCAACGGCAATAATGGCATCGGGCGGAATGCCCATCTTGCCCACCATTACATCTTTTGCCACTGCTTCGTCGGGGCTGGTCGTGCGCAGGCTGTATGTGCCCGGCAGGTCGATAATGCGGACCGCCTCGTCGTCGAGGAAGGCACCCTCGCGCTTATCGACCGTTACGCCCGGATAATTGGCAACCTTGGCATGAGAGCCGGTCAAACCGTTGAACAAAACGGTTTTGCCGCAGTTTGGCGCGCCAATCAAGGCAAAATAGCTTAGTTCCATCATTTTTCCTTATTCTTTCAGACGGCCTTAAACGGCCTCAACGATACGACACATAATCTTCCCGGCCTCTTCCGAACGCAGGGAAAATTGAGATTGGTTACCCAAACGTACCGCAAACGGGCCTCTCCCAAAACCACCCACTGCAATCACTTGCAACGGCATTCCGCTGGAAAAACCCAAATCTGCAAGACGACGGGTTACCAAGGTATCCAAATCACCAAAAACAGGATTGGGAGCAATGGAATCAATATGTACGACTGCGCCTTTTTTCAGGCGCGACAAAGGAACAGCAGACATAAGTCTCTCTTTTCTTTTTGTTTTAAAAATAGATTATTGAAAAAACGTGAGAAGTATGATGAATGTGTAGCACATTTGAAAGATTGTTTACGAATGGCTATTTGCCCCTTCTTTCGATAAGTGCGGTTTGTTTTGAATACTGTTATTGTTTCCCTTAATGATAAGGTATATCAATATAAAAATCAAATGTAACAAGATAAACTAAAAAGGCTAAAATCCTTTTATCATTAGGATTTCAGCCTTTTTATGCACTCAACAAACTAAAGGCCATCTGAAAGGTTTCAGACGGCCTTCAAAATAAAAAACCGAATCAAATCGGTTTTTTATTCCCATTCAGGGAAAGACTCTAAATTACAGAGCGTCTTTCAATGCTTTACCGGCACGGAATTTAGGAGTTTTAGCAGCAGCAATAGTCAAAGGCTCGCCAGTTTTTGGGTTGCGGCCTTGACGTTCGGCGCGTTCGCCGACGTAGAAAGTACCGAAACCGACCAGAGTAACAGTGTCGCCGCTTTTCAATGCGTTGGTTACGGCATTAGTAGTAGCATCCAAAGCTTTTTGCGCAGCAGATTTGGAAATGCCGGCTTCTTGAGCAATTGCTTCGATCAATTCAGACTTGTTCACAATTAGTCCCTTCCTATCGTATAAAGATGATGAAATGCCCGAATACTCGGGGCTTGAGCGCTTTCAAAGCACATACGCACTTTATAGCAATTCTGAAATTATCATGTCAAGTAAAAAATGTGGAATTGCCCTATTTTTGGGGCATTCAGGGCAAAACCACATTTTTTGCAACATCAGACGGCCAACTTAATGCTTGGTTGCTTTTGTTCTTGACTTTGTCTTAGGAGTTTGCACGGTCTCGGCAACTGCTAATTCGGCAACCCATTGCTCAGGCTGAGTTTCCAGACCCAAAGCCAACACTTCATCAATCCATTTGACCGGATGGATGGTCAGACCGGTTTTGACATTTTCAGGGATTTCTTCCAAATCTTTGACGTTGTCTTTCGGAATCAATACATGCTTGATGCCGCCGCGCAAAGCAGCCAGCAGTTTTTCTTTCAAACCGCCGATCGGCAACACTTCGCCACGCAAAGTGATTTCGCCGGTCATCGCTACATCCGCACGCACCGGAATTTTGGTAAAGGCAGAAACCATCGCCAAAGTCATGGCAATACCTGCGCTCGGGCCGTCTTTCGGCGTCGCACCTTCAGGCACATGGACGTGAATGTCTTTCTTCTCGTAAAAATCAGGAGCCAGACCCACTGATTCGGCACGGGAACGGACAACCGACCATGCGGCCGATACTGATTCTTTCATCACATCGCCCAGTTGGCCGGTACATTGAATCGTACCTTTGCCCGGCAAGGCAACCGCCTCAACAGTCAACAACTCACCACCGACTTCGGTCCAAGCCAGACCGGTTACCTGACCGATGCGGTTTTCGCTTTCGGCCACGCCATAGTCGAAACGGCGCACGCCTAGATAGTCATGCAGATTTTTCTCGGTAACTTTAATTGCCTTAGGTTTGGCCTTGCTTGCTGTTTTGGATTTGGACGCTTTTTTCTTATCCTCATTCAAGGTAACCTGCATTACTACTTTGCGGCAGATTTTGGCAATTTCGCGATCAAGCGAACGTACGCCGGCCTCGCGGGTGTAGTAACGGATAATATCGCGCACCGCACTTTCATCAACCACCAACTCACCCTCTTTTACACCATTGCGCTTCATTTGTTTCGGCACAAGGTATTGCATGGCAATATTGATTTTTTCATCTTCCGTGTAACCGGACAGACGGATGATTTCCATACGGTCAAGCAGCGGCGTCGGGATATTCAAGCTGTTTGAAGTGGCAATAAACATCACATCGCTCAAATCGTAATCGACTTCGGCATAGTGGTCGGCGAACTTGTTGTTTTGCTCAGGATCGAGCACTTCAAGCAATGCACTGGCCGGATCACCACGGAAATCGCTGCCCATTTTGTCGATTTCATCAAGCAGGAACAATGGGTTTTTCACACCCGCTTTTGCCATGTTTTGCAGGATTTTGCCCGGCATAGAGCCGATATAGGTACGGCGGTGACCGCGGATTTCGCTTTCATCACGCACGCCGCCTAATGCCATACGCACATATTGACGGCCTGTGGCTTTGGCAATCGATTCGCCCAAGGAAGTTTTACCCACTCCCGGAGGGCCGACCAAACACAAAATCGGGCCTTTGAGCTTGTCCATACGTTTTTGAACGGCCAAATATTCCAAAATACGTTCTTTGACTTTTTCCAAACCATAGTGGTCGGCATTCAAAATCAAATCAGCCTTGGCAATATCTTTGCTGACACGGGATTTTTTCTTCCACGGCAACTCAAGCAAAGTATCGATATAGTTGCGAACGACGGTAGATTCCGCAGACATCGGCGGCATCATTTTCAGTTTTTTCAATTCAGACAGACATTTTTCTTCAGCCTCTTTGCTCATGCCTGCTTCTTTGATTTTTGCTTCCAACGCGTCCAGCTCGCCGCGTTCGTCTTCTTCGCCCAATTCTTTCTGAATCGCTTTCACTTGCTCGTTCAGATAATACTCGCGTTGGGATTTTTCCATTTGACGTTTTACACGGCCACGGATGCGTTTCTCAACCTGCATGATGTCGAGTTCGGCTTCCAACTGAGCCAGCAGAAATTCCAAACGCTCAACAATGCCAGCGGTCTCCAGCACATATTGACGCTGCTCCAATTTCAGCTGCAAATGCGCGGCAATCGTATCGGCAAGACGGCTGTTGTCATCGATACTGCTGATGGTACTGATGACTTCGGCAGGGATTTTTTTGTTCAATTTCGCATATTGCTCAAATTGAGTCAGCAAGGTACGGCGCAAGGCCTCAATTTCGGGATTGTCCTTGTCGCTGTTTTCATCAATCGCCTCAACATGGGACAAAAACAATCCGCCTGTTTCGTCAATCGTCAACGCGCGCGCACGACGGATACCTTCTACCAACACTTTAACGGTACCGTCAGGCAGCTTCAAAACCTGCAAAACTTGGGCAACCGTACCGGTTTGGTGCAAATCTTCAGCTTTAGGGTCTTCTGTATTAGGGTCAAGCTGGGCCAACAGGAAAACCGGATCATCATTAGCCATTGCCGCCTCAAGGGCTGCAATCGATTTAGGACGACCGACGAACAGCGGCAATACCATATGCGGATACACCACGACATCGCGTAAAGGCAAGGTAGCCAGCGCACTGTATTCCTCGAAATATTTGTCTTTTGTCGGCATAGTTAATAATCTCAATCATTGTTAAATCAGAATGTAGCTCAAAATTGGGCTGAAGCGCTCCATTTCAAGACTTGAAAACAGCTTATCCGCACCTATTTTCGAAAACATCATTTTTAATAGCCCGATATGGACGTTTACGATAAAATATATCGGATTTTGGGCCGTCTGAAAACTTTTCAGACGGCCCTGGCAAACCAAACAAGGTAGTAAACCATGACAGACTCAACCGAAAAAAAATCATTAATTGAATTCCCTTGCACCTTTCCTGTAAAAGTCATGGGCGCGGTTCATCCGGAATTTGAATCCGCCATCTTGGAAACCGTGCGCAAACATGCTCCCGATACCGAGCCGCACCACATCACTACGCGCCCAAGCAGCAAAGGCAACTATACTGGCGCGACAGTCCATGTAAATGTTGAAAATCAAGAGCAGTTGGACAATATCTACCGCGACCTGACTTCCCACGAATTGGTTAAAGTGGTGTTGTAATGAAAATCGTGCACAAAGGCTTGGTCGATTACCTGCCGACTTTCGAAGCCATGAAGGCATTCAATGTCTCGCGTGACGAAAATACCGAAGACGAATTATGGGTGGTCGAACATCCGCCCGTATTTACCCAAGGCTTGGCCGGCAAACCCGAACACCTCCTCATCCGCGACGATATTCCTGTTGTCCAAATTGACAGAGGCGGTCAAATTACTTATCACGGTCCCGGCCAATTAGTCGTCTATACGATGATCAATTTTAAACGCCGTAAGACCAGTGTGCGCCATATCGTTTCCGCACTTGAAAACAGCATCATCGCCACTTTGGCAGAATACGGCATCGAGGCAGCCGCCGATCCCAAACGCCCCGGCGTTTATGTCGGCGAGCGTAAAATCGCTTCCCTGGGCCTGCGTATCAAAGACGGCTCCGTTTACCACGGTTTGGCGCTTAACGTGAACATGGATTTAAGCCCGTTTACCCACATCAACCCCTGCGGTTATGCCGGTATGGAAATGACCCAAATTGCCGACTATGTCTCTCCGGCACCCAGTTTGGCAGAAGTTGCAGACAAGCTGACCAAGTATTTACAAAAAGAGCTGGCATAAGGCCGTCTGAAAATATTCGCCCCCAACGCCATCTTTTAACCGCCCTCTGAACTCACAAGCCCTTAGGCCATAAAGGCCGCAATAAGCTTTTCAGACGGCCTTTATAACGACAGAAAGAACACATCACCATGAGTGAAGAAGTAAAAAACGACCCCAAACGCGGCATCAAACTAAAAGGCGCAGACAAAACTGCACGCATTCCGATTAAAGTGGTTCCATTGGAACAAAAATTGAAAAAGCCCGAATGGATCCGCGCCAAATTACCGGGAAAAAAATTCTTTGAAATCAAAAACATTCTTCGCGAACAAAAAATGCATACCGTGTGCGAAGAAGCATCTTGTCCCAATATCAGCGAATGCTTTACCAAGGGTACGGCCACATTCATGATCATGGGCGATATTTGTACCCGCCGCTGCCCATTCTGCGACGTTGGCCACGGTCGCCCGAATATGCTGGATCCTGACGAGCCTAAGCACTTGGCCGAATCCGTCAAAGCCATGAACCTGCGCTATGTCGTCATTACATCTGTCGACCGCGATGACTTACGCGATGGTGGCGCACAGCACTTCGCCGACTGCATCAAAGCCATCCGCGAAACCAGCCCGAATACCAAAATCGAAATCCTCGTTCCCGACTTCCGCGGCCGCTTGGACATCGCATTGAAAATCTTGGCAGAAACACCGCCTGACGTGATGAACCACAACTTGGAAACCCATCCGCGCCTGTATAAAAAAGCCCGTCCGGGTGCCAACTACCAGCACTCCCTCGACCTTCTGCGCCGCTACAAAGAAATGATGCCGCATATCCCGACCAAATCCGGCATCATGGTCGGCCTGGGTGAAACAGACGAGGACGTGCGCGAAATCATGCGCGATATGCGTGCCAACAATATCGAGATGATTACCATCGGCCAATATCTGCAACCTTCAGACGGCCACTTGCCCGTCTTGCGCTATGTAACGCCCGACCAATTCAAAGTTTTTGAAAAAGAAGCATACGAATTGGGCTTTACCAATGCCGCCATCGGCGCAATGGTTCGTTCCAGCTACCACGCTGACGAACAAGCAGCCGAAGCTTTGCGTGAAACCCACGGCGGTTGCAGCCATCACTAAGGTTTAAATCATATAAGGCCGCCTGAAAAATCAGGAAACTGTTTTTCAGACGGCCTTTATTTATGCAAAACTCTTTAGATTTTAAAAAAATGAACTTTAGTCGGTTTCTATTAAGCCAATCTTAAGCAATACAAAAAAGCGGCTAAACAGAATAAACACTGTTTGCCGCTTTTTAATTTATTTCTTTATTTACTTCTTCAACAATTTTGCCGCTTCAATCGCATAGTAAGTCAAAATGCCATCAGCACCGGCGCGTTTGAATGCCAATAAGCTTTCCAAAATGGTTTTTTCACCATCCAACCAGCCGTTTTGAATGGCAGCCTGAAGCATGGCATATTCGCCGGAAACTTGGTAAGCGTAAGTCGGTACGCCAAACTCGTCTTTGACTCGACGGACGACATCCAGATACGGCAGACCCGGTTTTACCATGACCATATCTGCGCCCTCTTGAATATCCAATGCTACTTCGTGCAAGGCTTCATCAGTGTTTGCAGGATCCATTTGGTAGGTTTTCTTGTCTGCCTTACCCAAATTACCGGAGCTGCCAACAGCATCGCGGAACGGGCCATAGAACGCTGAAGCATATTTTGCCGAATACGCCATAATGCGCGTATGGATATGTCCAGCATCTTCTAAGGCTTCACGGATGGCAAGAATACGTCCGTCCATCATGTCTGATGGGGCAATGACTTGTGCGCCTGCATCAGCATGACACAAAGCCTGTTTTACCAAAACTTCAATGGTTTCATCGTTGAGGACATAGCCATTTTCATCGGTTAAACCATCTTGGCCGTGAATGGTATAAGGGTCCAAGGCAACGTCGGTCATGATACCCAACTCTGGGAATTTCTCGCGCAGGGTTCTTACTACTGTCGGTACCAAGCCTTCAGGGTTATAAGCCTCTTCTGCAAGCTCGGTTTTGTTTTGCGTTACCACGGGAAACAAAGCCAGCATAGGAATGCCGAGCTTCAATGCTTCTTCAGCAGTGAACAACAATTTGTCCAAACTTTGGCGTTTGACACCGGGCATGGACGGGACTGCCTCTTCCTGATTCTGGCCTTCCAATACAAAAACCGGATAGATCAAATCATCTGCTGTCAAAGTATGCTCGCGCATCAGGCGACGTGAAAAATCGTCTTTACGCATACGGCGCATACGGGTGTTTGAGACATAACGCGGAGGGAAATTCATAATAATTGCCTTTAAATGATGAAGTCTTAAAATCAGTCTTCGACTTGACGCATGGCCTTAACCGAACGCTTGATTTCGCTGAGCGTATCGGTTTTATAACCGCTACGTTCCTGTTCGGTCATACCGTTTTGATCCAATTGGGCGATATTTTTCAATGCCTCGGCATACTGGCCGTCTGAAAGTTTTTCCTGTTTGATGTGCCAACGGTTTTTCACTTCGGAAGCCGTCCATAAGCCTACTTTGTTGTAGTAGAACAAAATGCTTGCCGCTAGCGTTTTCATATCGCTGTCAGGCTTGGCACTGCCGATACTGCGGCCGATACGGTTGTTGCGCTGATCGACCGCTTGGTCGGCAAGGTAGCGGCTGAAGTAGTCATCTTTACCTTCACGCAATTCCATATCCGTCAGACGCGCATTACCTGCTTTTTCTGCAATAATGCTGTCGAATTTGGAAGCAATCGCCGCCTGCCACAATGCTTGGCGTACGGCATTGACTTGTGTTCCCCTGCTGTCGCCGTTTGCTTTGTCATCCAAACCTGAACGCTCGGCAAAGCGTGTGGCATTGCTGGTCATATTGATTAAACCTTCGTCTTCCATGCCGATAACTTGGGCGGCTACGGGATGGTTAAGCGCGAATTGAGCCATTTTACTGCGACGGCTTTGATCTTCCTGATACGATTGACAGCCGGACAATACCAGCATGCCGAGAACGGCGCATTGAATGTGTTTTTTAATATGTTTCATGATGTAACTATCGATATTATTGTGTGAGTTCAACTTCTTTGTTTAACATAGAAACGCCCGTAAGCGCAAATTAATTTCCATACGGACAAATCGGCGCATGAATGGCTATTTTATAATAAAAATAAGGCCGTCTGAAAACTTTCAGACGGCCTGAGTATTTTTAACCCAGTAAGCTGCGAATCTGCGGCCAGTAAAACAGGCAGGCTATCGAACAAATAGCAATGCTGATACCGGCTGCATTAATGCTGCTGATTTTTTCCTTAAATATTGCCGCACCAATCAGCGTACCCAAAACAATCACACCAATATTCATACCGGCAAATACCAATGTCGGATTATCCTTCATGATTTGGTGTGCAGAAATGTAGGTAACAATATTCAAAAAGTTCAGGCAGCCTAAAATCATACCGCCCACTATGCCCTCTTTGGTCCATTTGCTTCCTTTGGCAAACAGGTAGCCAAACATCAAGATACCGGCCAAACAAAACGCCACCAGCAAATTACCGGCAAACGCGGTACCGCTTTTCGCCACTTGCTTGAACAAAATATCGATGACGCCGTAGCCGCACCAAACGCCCAAAAGCAGCATTACTTGCGTGCTGAAGCCACCGGATTTCTTGCCGCCATCGCTTTTCCAAAGCAAGAAAAACAGTGCCGTAAATGCCAATACCAAACCGATCAGACGGCCTTCGGTCAACTGCTCATGGAAAAGCGTGAATGAAGCGACAATCGGCAGAAACAGCGATAAGCGTTGCGCCGCATCCGATTTGACGATACCTGCCGCATCGACGGATTTGCCCATAATGACAAACACGCTTGGCAACAAGATGCCCAAGGCCGCAAAAAGCCACCAAGTCGGCAAAAATACCTGCGGATTGCTCAAATCAGGTTTTAACACCAGCATGGTCAAAGTGACGGCAACGATATAGTTCACTGCTACCGCCTGCTCGATATTGATTTTTTGCTTGCGCGCCACTTTCAGCAATACGGAAACCAACACGCTGCAAACGATACTTGCCAATAAATATGCCATGCTTTAAAACCATCCTTGAGTGGAAACAGGCTTATCTTCATTCAGTTTAATCAATCCGACGACTACACGATAAATGAGCCAAACACCGGTTGCCGCCAAAATCAGCCAACCGATTAAGATAAGTATGGTCAGCATCCCTAAAACCATACCAATCAAAGACACCCAAAATGTCTTAATCAGATAATCAATATGGCTGGCGTAAATGCTGCCTTGCGCTTCATCGCGTTTGATAAACGCCAAAATCACACCGACGACGGGTGTAAACCAAATAAACAAGCCCAACGCATATGTGACATAGGCAATAAAAACATAGTTTTTCACTTCGGATTTGGACGTATTGACCACGTTCGCCGCCGTATTATTGCTCCCTGTATTATAGTTTGCCGTATGATTGGCTGCCGTATCATTGAAGCTATTATCTTTGACTTCCTGACGTTCATACTGCATAGCCGCATCATAAGCCAGACGTTTTTCCGGATAAGACAATACTTCAAACGCCTGTCCGATGGCTTTAAACCGCTCCGCATCTTTCTGAATATCCGGATTGGCCACCAATTTACCGTAAGCCTCGCGGATAACGTTAATATCAGCATCCTGAGATACACCCAAGATTTCGTATAAATTTAATTGTTCCATCTGTATTCCTATCCTTTATGAATCGACTGCAACATGAACATTTTGCGGATTGAGCGTCCGCAGGTTTTCAGGCTTCATGCCCACGATAAACCCTCGCTTGCCGCCATTGATAAAAATCTCGTCCAGAGCCCAAATACTTTCTTCCACATAAACCGGCAACGCAGTTTTCATACCGAACGGCGACGTCCCGCCGACCAAATAGCCCGTCCATTTCGCCGCCTGATCCGCCGTTGCCGGCTCGATGTGTTTCAAGCCCAGTTCACGCGCCAGATTGCGGGTGGAAATATGTTTGTCGCCGTGCATTAAAACAACCAAGCCTTTTTTATGCTCATCCTGCAGAACGATTGTTTTGATGACCTGATGCTCGGGCTTGCCCGTACATTCGGCAAAACGCGCTGTACCGCCATGTTCTTCATACGCGTAAACATAAGGGACAAAATCGATTTTCTTACTGCGTAAAAAGCGTACTGCCTGCGTAACCGGATATTCTGCTTTACTCATGGGTTGTTTCCCACCATCCTTTTCAGACGGCCCCTCTTAAATGTGGAACGTAAACAACTGCAATGTTACCATACCTTCTTTTTGAAATCAGGAGACAACATGGACATCCGCTATCTTGGTGCAAGCAAACGCTATTCAGAAGCCGTCGTAGCCAACGGCTTGGTTTTCCTCTCCGGCATGGTTCCCGAAAATCCTGAAGCCGACGCCAAAGCGCAAACTGAAAACGTTTTGGCGCAAATCGATTCATGGCTCGCACAATGCCAATCCGACAAAGCCCATATTTTGGAGGCTACCATCTATCTGCCCGATATGAATGACTACGCCGCCATGAACGAAGCCTGGGACGCATGGACAGCCCCTGAACGCGCTCCGGCTCGTGCCTGCGTGGAGGCGAAACTGGCTTCGCCCGACTGGAAGGTTGAAATCAAAATTACCGCCCTTCAAATCAAATAAAGCACAAATATCAGGCCGTCTGAAAACGCCGCTTCAACCAAGCAAGCGCAGTTTTTCAGACGGCCTTTATTCTTTTGCGGTACAATACCGCCCTTAAATTTTTCTATTATTTCAAAGCACAAACAGCCATGTCCAAAAAAACCAAGCAAGAATTAGAAAACAACAAACTCAGCAAACGCCTGCGCCATGCCGTCGGCGATGCCATTAACGATTTCAACATGATCGAACCGGGCGACAAAATCATGGTCTGCCTCTCAGGCGGCAAAGACAGTTACGCCCTGTTAGATATTCTGCGCCAGCTTCAAGCCAGTGCGCCGATTGATTTTGAACTGGTCGCCGTCAATCTCGACCAAAAGCAGCCGGGCTTCCCTGAAGAAGTATTGCCGACCTATCTCGAAAGCATCGGCGTTCCCTACAAAATCGTTGAAGAAGACACTTATTCCACCGTCAAGCGCGTATTGGACGAAGGCAAAACGACTTGTTCGCTGTGCAGCCGCCTGCGCCGCGGCATCCTCTACCGCACCGCAAAAGAATTGGGCTGCACCAAAATCGCCTTGGGACACCACCGCGACGACATCCTTGCCACCATGTTCCTGAATATGTTTTACGGCGGCAAACTCAAAGCCATGCCGCCCAAACTGGTAAGCGACAACGGCGAACACATCGTCATCCGTCCTCTGGCGTATGTCAAAGAGAAGGACTTGATCAAATACGCCGAGATGAAGCAATTCCCAATTATCCCATGCAACCTCTGCGGCTCTCAGCCCAACCTGCAACGCCAAGTCATCGGCGACATGCTGCGCGATTGGGACAAACGTTTCCCCGGTCGTATCGAGTCTATGTTCTCCGCCCTGCAAAACGTCGTTCCATCGCATTTGGCCGATACCGAACTTTTCGACTTTGTCGGCTTGGAACGCGGTCAAAGCCTGAAACACGGCGGCGACTTAGCGTTTGACAGCGAAAAAATGCCGGAACGTTTCTCCGACGGCAGCGAAGAAGACGAAAGCGAAATCAAAATCGAACCGCAAAAAGCCGAACGCAAAGTCATCAATATTTTGGCAAACAAACCCAAAACCTGCGGTTTATAATTCCATTTAATTTTCAGACGGCCTTTCGGTAGCTATTTACCGAAAGGCCGTCTGAATATTCATATTTAAAATTTTTCTATTCTTTTTTATCTATTCTTTCCCTGACAAACCGTGCAGCAGCAATCCCAATACGTCTTGCGGCAACTTTTGCGGCGCGGCGGCATAAAGCGCGGTCAGTTGAGGATGGCGCATCAATATATCCGCCTGACGGATAAACAGGTCGATGAGTTCCACAGGCAAATCAGGCTGAATCAGGCGGCGTTGCTGCAGAGTATGGAAGAATCCGCGCATAAAAGCGTATTTTTCTTCGTTCAATTCGTGGAAAAACCGCTCCAGCTCCAAATCGGTATTCTCTTCGATGTCGCGCAGGAAAGCGGCGGAATAAAGTTCTTCAAACGATTGTTTTTGTAGGGAAAACACAGCCTCGGCGGCTTCGCGCAGGCTGCATTGCCGTGCAAGCAGATTTTCAAATTCGGCACGAACGCGGTTTTTCTGCTCGGTAACAATTTCCTGCAAGAGTGCGTTTTTACCGCTGTAATATTTGTAAAAAGTGACGCGGCTGACACTGGCCTCGGCGCAGATACTGCCTACGGATACGGCGGAAAAGCCATGTTCGCGGAATAGGCGGCGGGCGGTGTCGGCGATGGTTTGTTGTTTGCTGGCGGTCATGACGGTAAGAAGATTTTGATTTTGTTCATAAAGGGTTTTCATTAAAGTTATCCGCAAGTCGGATACTCATCATATTTCTGAAGCCGCCCGCGAAAAAATAAAACATTTTTTGAGAAAATTTATTCTGTTTTTTGTTTCACTATTTGTAATTCTTTTTCATTTTTTTAAAAGCGACGGTGACGTCGCTTTTTATTTTACCAATTACATATAACCAACTCACCACTTGTTTTACCAGTTTTGTCTCTACCAACTGTATAGGTAAGCGTAAGCTGGGCAATCCGGAAGTCTTTAAATAAATCCCTTATATCAGGATGATCGTTGATAGATAGCATGAATTTACCCTTACTCTCCGCCATCGCTTTGGCCAGCAGCTCATACTGAGGCCAATCGAATGCGTGGTCGTACCCTGCGGTTTGCCAGTACGGCGGGTCGGCGTAGAAGAAAGTATGCTCTCGGTCATACCGCTTGAAGCATCGATCCCACGTCTCGTTTTCGACGAACACACCTCTCAGCCGAGCTTGGGCTGCTGTCAGTCTTGCCCTAATCTGAGACGTATCCCAAGCTTTTGAAGTGGTAGCCGTACCAAAATGTTGATGTACGGTTTTGCCGCCGAAGGCGGTGTGCTGCAAGTAGAAGAACCGGGCAGCTCGTTGTATATCGGTCATGCATTCAGGCGGTGTGCTTTGCAGACGGGCAAAGACCTCTCGGCTTGTCAGCGTCCACTCGAACTGACGGACGAACTCGTCGAAATGGTGTTGTACCACCCGATAGAGATTGATGAGCTGTCCGTTGATGTCGTTGAGTACCTCTACTTTAGCAGGCGTTGGGCGCATAAAGAACAACGCCGCACCACCAGAAAACAATTCAACATAACAAGAATGCTCGGGGAACATGGGCAAAAGATGTTTTGCCAAACGACGTTTGCCACCCATCCAGGGGATAATAGGTAATGTCTGTTGCATTTTTTGCATCATATATACTCCTAAATTATGGCATTCGCGATGCTCTAAATCAGATTTAATATGATGCTCAACGGCACTCTGATGATTTTTTAGTTACTGAATGAATTGATGTTTTTACAGCGTGCACATTTGATTTGCACGCATCCGCTGCCTTTGGCAAGCAGTTTGCCACAGTATTTGCAGCGCATTTCGCGGTAGATTTGCATTTGCACTCACTCCCATATCACGGATAGAATGCCTCGGTCTCTAGAGACTAAGGCGGCCTAGAAGTCAATGCAGGGTTGCTCTGCTTGGCTGGCGTAGCGGTGTTGCTGCACCGCTACGTCGCCGTCCCACTTTGAGTTGTTGTATCTTTTCCTCTTTAATCCTTTCTTCATCGGACATCTGAACTTCACTGTCCATCTTTGCGGTAAATCCCTGTCATCAATGCCGCGCCTTTGTCGGCGGCTTTTGACACATCTCCTTGTACGATTTCAAACCCTGCACCGATTCGAACTGTACGGCCTGTATTGGCAACGTGGCTGGTACCGATACGGATTTTGTCGAAAGCGGTATTCCAAGGTACAACGGCTATATGCCATTCACCGTAGGAATAGGTATTGCCTGCTCGGTTGACTTTGCCATCCACTGTGGCATTTTCCGGCATGCGTAGGGTAAAACCGTTTTCGCCATGAGTGGCGGTTACGCCGCCAACGGCAGAACTTTCGCCCGTCATCGGCAGCAGGATAAACGCTGCCCCTGGTGTGCCTCCTTTTTCAAGTTTGAACGGCATAATAACTGTGGTCGGAGTACCGGTTGCGGCACTAACTCCGCTACTTTCGATATAGCGGTGGCCTCTACCGTTTTCGCCGGCCTGTGCCTTCATGTAACGGATGTTACCCTCTTCTCCGAATGCGCCTGTCCATCCTTCAGGCTCTCCTGCGCGGAGTGCATTGATGACGCTCGTTAGACGAGCCTCACTATTGCTGCCAATGGCTTCGGTGGCGCTGGATTTGAGGCCGTTAAATGTGAATTTAATGGATGTTTCTGTGGCGGCAGGTGCGGGCTGTTCGTTAGCAGTGGAGGTCGGTTGTTCAGGTTCTGCTTTAGGCGTTGCTGAATCAGCTTTTGGTACTGCTGTTTCTGGTGTCGGCTGTGTGACTGTTTCAGATGCTTTACCTACTGTCGATGCTTTGAGTTTAGTGATTTCGGCCTCTAAATCTGACAGCTTCGCCTGCAGCAGGGTGGCGGCATAGTCAGTAGTCTGTGTATTTTTGTGGTTACGCGCACCTGTCCATACTTCTACTGTATCGGTCAGTTGGTTGTGCATGTAATTCTCGGCAACGGTGCAGTTGTCTAATTCGCCGATAGGGTAGAAACCTGCACTTAGTAGTCCGTTTCGGTATTTAACTGTGTCAACGGTATAGGGTTGTCCTACTTCGGTTTTGCCCTGCTCGGCGTTTTTGTACGGGGTAATGTCGCAGTGATTGCCGACAATGGACGCGCCGCGCAACTTGCCAATTATCATCTGGCGCATGAAGTTGCCGTCGGGTGAATTTTGAATGTAGTTCCCGCGGATTTGTGCAGCCAACATTGTGCCGTAACGCGCTTCTGCGCCCACGCTCATGCCGTATGTCGATGTGTTGACGGTTGCGGTAGCCGTCGCACCCGTACCACCGCCTCCTTCGAGGGTTACGGTTGGCGGTGTGTCGTAGCGGCTGCCGATGCGGCGCAGTTTGATTTCAGTGACTTTTCCGTCTTTCACTACTGCTTCGCCTTCTGCACCGAAGGCTTCCGCACCGCCTCCTGTGATGATGACTTTAGGGGCGGTGGTATAGCCGCTGCCGCCATTGGTAACGGCAAATCCTGAAACGTAGCGCATGCCGTAAAAATCGCCGAACGGCAGGGCAAATGTAAACTGGTTGCGTTCAATCAGAAAGTGGTTGTGCCCGTAGTTGCATTGCAAACCGCGCGGGGCATAGACCGTATTGTCGTTAATCAGTTGACGGCAACGCAGCCACCATTTCTTCTGATTGCGGCGAGAAAGCACTCCCAATGCACCATTAATCGGATGAATGCCGATGTTGCCGCTGACAATGGTATTCCCCGTAATTTCGATATTGCTGTCTTGGTAATAGAAACTGTACGGGTCTGCAATTTTGGAGGCGCGTCCGTCCGTCGCGGCAAATACTTCTTCGATCACGGTGGAAATGCCGTAGTACATGGCACGGCCACTGTTGTTTACGATTTTGACGTTGTTGCCGGTATGAATATCCATTACCTTGCGCTTGCCAAAACCGAACACGTTGTCGTGGATGAATAGGTTGTCCATTGGCAGGTATCGGGATGTGCATTGCTGATAACCCGGATCGAGGCTGACGGTGGAATTATTCCAGCCACGCACATGTTCCAGATGTGCATCGGGGTGTCCGACTACAGAATCAGGGGCGAAGATGCCGCAAAGTTCGTAGCCTGATGCGCGGACTGCTTCCACACCGCAGGTATAGTTGTGGGTAAAGTATCCGCCCGTGATGCGGGTATTGACGGCAACCATGCCTTTTTCGTAGGCCTTGGCGACTTCGCCGGCGCCTACATCCTCTCCGGACGGAGAACCATGTAAACCTGCAATCACTGCGCCGCCAGTAAATCCCCGTACGTCGAAGTAGCGTATTTCTGTGCCTCGGCAGTCGAACAGTCGCCAACCGTAACCGCGACTCCATACCTGACCACCGCGCCAGAGGCCGAATGTGGGCGCAACCGTACCGTCATCTTGCGGGAATTGCGACAGGCCGTCTGAATTCCAGTAGCCGCCGACGCTGCGGTAGCGTTGGCTCGATTCGTCAATGTGCAGTTGGCGGATTTTTTCGCGTGTATATCCTTCAGGTTGTTGTACGCCTGATGTATCAGCCGAATTGTTCATGTAACGGGCAACATCGTGGGACAGTGTGGTGGTATTGAAACCTGCCTCCGCCGTACCTTTCAGCGCCATACCTGTGCCGATGTGAGGTTTTTCGCGCGTCCAGCCGTCGATATGCGGAATCCAGCGTTTGTCAGGGTCGGCCATGCCTGATGTGTAGCCATAGTCCTTATAGGCGCGTGTGGTAATTTTGCCGCCGTGCAGAATGGTGTTGCCCTCTGATTTGCCGCACAAGTGGAACACGTCCTGTCCCATTTCTTCCACACAAAATTCTGCCAACGAGAAGTCGTATACATTAAAAACGGAATGATGAAAGGTAATACACGGTTGTTGGCCGTTGACTGTCAGCATCATGCCGCCGACGGAAATTTGCCGTCTGTCCGCGCCGTAGTATTCCGGCTTGTAACCTGTGTTCTTCGTTACCGGGAAAAAGCCGCCGCGCGAAGAAATAAAGACGTTAGACGGCAGACGGTCGTACCATGCCTGAATCAGACGGACGATATTCAATGCGTCTTCTTTGGACGGATTGTTTTTGTACCAACCGTCGTAAACTTTTTTACGCAGTTCGGGCGTCAAGGCGTCTTCGATGTGAAACTTACCTTTTTCAATGGCAATCTTGGCTGCAGCCTCGATTTGTTCGCCCTCGAACTTGGCCTGCTCGGTAATAATCAGCGATGGTGTTTTGACATCGGCAAAGGCATTGCCTACTGCTTCTGATACCTTGGCGGGTGTAATGAGGTGGATGTCAGATGCTGTGCCATTAAGGGTCAGACGGCCTTCGGTATCGATAGTGGCGGATACGGCAGGAGATTCGGCCAGCTTTTTGGCGGCAGCCGCATCTTTTTGAGCGGCAGCGGTCGCGCGGGCGATGATTAGGGTTGCCTGGTCAAGGTTGGATTGTGTCATTCTTCGTTTCCTAACAATTTTTTGATTTCTGCGAGCGTGGCGTCTGATATATCTCCGGCGGGTTGGCTATGCGTAGGTGTAATCGGTTTGTTTAAATCCAACATACCGATTGCTGCTGCAACTGCCGTATTGACAGTCTTTTCCAGATTTTCGGCAACAGCGGATTTGACAACTTTGTCCAATTCGGAAGGTTTAACCGCCAAAAGGTTGATAAATTGCTCGTAGCTCTCGTCTTTATCGATTAATCCTTGTTCAATTGCCTCTTCATATAGGCTTTTTCTGCCGTCCAGTATGACCGGCATGGTCTCTACTTTGCCGCCGTTGACGGTAATCCCGCCTTTGATTTCTGTCATTTCACGCTCCCAAATCGTTATCCAAAGTCAAATTGCCCTCGTAAATTACGGAGCGGATGCCTTTGACTTCAACCGCTACCTCATACCGTGCCCACCGCCATGTCCAACTGCGTGTCTGCTCGGCAGTCAAGACCGTGCCGACACCGCCGTGTTTGACGGACAGCGGAACAGTGATTGTGTCTCCGGACATCAGCCGGATGATCAAAATGGCACTGTCCAAATGCTTGAGCGTCGGATGCGGTCTGCCTTTAGCGTCGAGGACGGTAAAGGTCAATGGCATGGTCGTGTTTCGACGGACAGAAAAGTCGGTGCGGATCGTCATTGCAACTCTTTCGGAAAATGGGCTTTGTCCTTTTCACGCAGATAGGACGCGTGACAATGGCTTTTTTGCCAAAAAAAGAGTCTATCCACGGTAATTCGTGCGTATGTCCAGCATTTTGAGGCCTTGCCCGAGTGGGCATTGTTATCTTTGCGGTAGAGGCGGCTGGACAGGGTCTCGTCCGGGTAGCCGCCAAATACGGCATTAATTGTTTGGTCGGCAGCAATGGCAAGATTCTTGAAGTAGGCTTTAATGTTTGATTTCATTTTCAGATGGCCTTGTAAATCAGATATTGATTTCGGTGTTGATGACGTTGAGTTCGTCTAAGTTTTGGGCGGCTTCGATTTGTTTCTCGATGGCTTGGCGTTTGCCTGCAACGGTAGCGCAGAGGGACTCATAGGCAACGGTTTTGCGCAGGGCGGCGGCTTTGAGTTTGTCTGCATCTATTCCGCGCGATTGGGCAATTTGATCTAAAACGGGCGTGGCCGCGCTTTTATCTACCGACCATGCGCGGGCTTCGGCGGCCTGGATAGGCCAGCTCTGCACTTCAAAGGCAGGGAGGTCGTCCATGCCTGATTTTTGGGCAACAATGGTTTGGGCTTGACGGTTGATGGCGCGGATTAAAGCAGCCTTGGACGCGTTTAAAAATTCGGCTTCAATTTGTGCTTTTTTGTCTTGGTTTTCCATCCATTTTTCTCCATCCCATTCGTCAAACCGTGAGGAAGGTTTTAAAAATGTCAGGTCGTCTGAAAGGCTGCCGACTTGGTCAATGATAACGGCTGTGCGATCAGTTTTTCGGTAGGCAGTCTTGCCGCGATGGTCTTCGATGACATCCCAGCCTTCGCCGTTCCAGCGGGCAGTTTTGCCTGCGCTGATTTGAGGTGGGTCGGTGTCGATGCAACCGGCGGGAATCAGATAGCTGCCGTCGCGTGCCATGATGTCCAGATCGGCTGTGGTTTGGCCGATGTAGAGATGGTCGGCGTCAAGTTGGCAAACGGGTTTTGTCCATTGGATGTTTTGGGTCATTTTTTTACCTTTCTAAACGGTTTAAGGCGGCTTATGCCTTGATGCATGCCAGCAGGGCGATATTTCTAGGACGGGTTTCAATGCCGCCAGCCGGGTCGGTTTGGCCAACAGTGTCAACCGATACGGTTGACGGATTACTACCCCTGTCGGTGTCGGACATGCGGTTGACGCCGATGCCGTGGCTGTGGCTGCGGAATTCATCAGCCTGCCATGAGCCTAGAGCACGATTTCTATCAATGGCTCTGCCGTCATCCCATGATCGGATAAATTCGCCGCGCAAGTCGGGCAAGTTGAAAGTGGTGCGTCCGTCACCACGGCCGTAACGTTCACCGATGGCGGCGAACAGGTTGGCATAGACGGTACGGGATACTGCCGCGCCGTTTGCTTTTAACCATCCAAATGGTGGGACATCTTGGGCAAAGTAGGCGACGGTACCAACGGGGACGCCTACATTCATCACGTTGTTATCGACTTTGGCGACCAGTCCGGGCGTGTCCCAGCCAATAGCAATCTGATGCGCCGCGCCGCCTAGCCCGATTGCTCCTCCGCGCTTGATTGAGTTGTCAAACGCCTTATTGAGCGCAAACGATGATGGGACGGTTGCAACCGTGTAGTCATCGGGGCTGTGGCTTACTTTTCTGGCGGTAATAATGTCTGACCCGTCGTACTGGAGCGTGCCATCATTCTTAATCTGTATGCCCTTGTTTGTCTTTTTATTGCGGATGTAGCCGCCTGCGGCATCAGCACCGATTTGCAGATAATTATTCGCGTCAAACAATGCTTTGCTGTCGGATACGGTGATGCTTTTGTAAAAATTGGGGTCGTCCATGCGGGCTTTTACTCTGCCCAGCTCGTCATAAAGCCAGCGTGTACGGTTTGCCAGCTCCCGTGTCGGGCGGTTGTCGATACCGTTAGGGCCGCCCTGTACAGGGTCGGAGGTCTCCCATTGATAAATGCCCGCCTCCCAGCGGCTCATCTCGCTTAAATTTGCCATCTATGCTGTACCTCGGTTAAACGTGCCGTCCCTTAATGCTTGTCCGTTGTGCCTCAAGGAGACGTGTTGGTAATCCAATGCCGCCAAAACACATCGGGCAGGTGCAAATGCCCGCAATGTGCGCCTCAGCAAGGCTGCCTGATCGTTGGTGATGGTATTGGTCATAATGATGCGGTAATGTGCCCAACGGTCTGTATGCCCGTGTGTATAACTACCGTTACGGTGGATTTCGCCGTTATGCTTTTTATTACTAAGCCCTTCGATAATTTCCACTTCACCGAACCCGAGACGGCGCACAATCTCGCGTATTGCCCAGGGTGTGCCTTTGTACCTGTGGAGCTGGTAGGCACCCTTGATGAGTTTGCGGCGGGTTTCGTCGCTCTCGGCAAGCCAATAGCCGTCCTCGCCCAATATGCTTCGACTCTCCGCCAACAAGCCCAAGTGTTCGGGCGCGACCAGCTCAGTCAAACGCGGCATCAGCTTGACCGCGTCAATGTCGCTCATCCTCAAGCCTAAATCGGCCAGCATCCGATAACGTTGATCGCGCTCGATAACGGAGGCATAACTCAGTGTTGCCATTGTTGCTACCCCTCTACCGTTTCGGACGATGCCCGGATATTGACGGACGTACATCTTGCCCATTGGTCTGGCTTGACAACGGTTAGGGTCGGTTTTTTAAGGACCACGTTATAAACGCCGGGGACTTTTAAAACCGTTTGGATGTCCAAAGGCACAATATCCATGCCCAATTTTTCGCGGCGCGTTACTTCGTACTCCGACCATGCTTGTTTTGCCGTCGCCAAAACCTCGGCAGCATTAACCCCGGCATACAAAACCAGTTCTGCGTCCAGCGTATAGTCGACTGCTGCCGGAGCAGTTACGGTTACCGTGTCGCAAAGCGGACGGACGCGCTCGCCGGACAAAAAACTTTGCACCTCGCTCACAAGCTCCGAAGACGGCAACCCGTTTTTGGTTAATAACGTTACCCTTACTTGCCCCCCTATCGGCAGGCCGTCCGACCCCGTTAAATTGCCCACATGTACGTCGCAAATAGCAGGGCTGACACGGCGGGCAAAATACTCATAAGCCCCGACAGGGCCTGCAACGCTAAAGCTTTCGGGGGCAAGCAGGATGCGTTGGCGGTATGCCTCATCAGACTCTTCCGCCGCGCCGCCTGTCGGCACAGTAGTGTTGACGGCTGTAACGCCGTCAATTGGATTGACAAGCGTATTAACCTGCCCAGCGGCAAAACCATTACCGGACACGCCGGTTTGGATGCAGACAGCCTCCAAATCTAAAGTACGGATTGACGGCGAGAGCGTGCCGGATGCAACCGTCCGAAACACGGTCGCTCCGGCTGCCACTTGAGTGCCTTGTGCAATCAAAACAGGCTCCGCTTTGGCGGTAGCCAACGTAAAACGGATGGTGCATCGGGCGGCGGAGGCTTCAAGCCGCGGGGTATTGACGTCATCGCCGCACAAATCCAGCATCAGCCCCGTTGCAAAACGCGGGTGCTGCTGTCGGTAGGCCTCATTGACCGCTTTGCGCACCAAAGTCTCACGATAGGCATAGGTGTTGATGAGCAGACGCTCGATGTGGGCGGGTTGCAGGGTTTTACCGCTGCGGGACTCATAACCCGTAATGGTTTGCGCCAAGATTTCGGCCAGGTCATCCGGAACCACCTTAACCTCGTCCCGATTGAGTTTGCTCAAATCCATGCCGCCTGCTCCAATCTGATGTCTGTGCTATAAATCTCGCCCGCCACCTCATCCGCGACGCGCCAGTAAACCGTCATGGTCAGATGAGGCGCAGCGCCGCCGAAAATAATGTCTTCGACTACTACCCGCGTCTCCCACGTCTGTATTGCCAACATGGTTGAGCGGACGACATTCGGGATAAACACGTCTTCGGGTGTGTCCAGCCATTTGTAATGGTCGGAGCCGAAATCAGGACGGGTAACATCCGCACCTTTGCGGGTGGACAGGATATTGCGGATACATTGGTCGATGTCGTCCGCGCCCTGAACCACGCCCGAGCCTTCGGGCGCGAGCTGCCAGTGTTTCGAGATAGGCGCGGCGTAAAACATCAAAAAATCCCTGTATCGCTTATAGATACAGGGATTGTAGAGAAGGCCGTCTGAAACGCCTTTTAATGCGGTTTAATGATTTTTCGGCTCGCCGGTTTGGCCGCCTGAATCGCCGTCATGGATGTGCTTGCCGATGTTGATGCCGTTGACGATGAGGTCGCCGGTGATGTTGACTGTACCTTTGATATTTGCCGCGTCGCCGCCGCCGTCATTGCTGGCCGTCAAACCTGCGGTATAAGTCAACAGCCCTTTTACCGTCGCATTACCCGTGATTTCTGTCTCCGGTGATTGGATGTCTACTTTTTTCGCCGCTTTGATTCGGACTTTACCCGGCGTCTCAACGACTACTTCGCCGCTACTGCGGTCGTGCGAGATGACCGTGCCGTTGGTAAACCGTTTGACCCATTTGTTTTGGTCGGATACCGGCGGTTTATCTGCGGCATTGTAAATCGCGCCGATAACGCAGCCGGTCTCACCTCGCGCATCCAGCAGGCAGACAACCAGTTCGCCCACATCGGGGAGGCTGTAAAAACGGTTGCCGCCCGCCGCAGGGGTCGCCATAGGCAGCCAGTCGGTTACCATGTCGTCGAGTACGGGAATTTTTACTCGCAAACTGTGCGCCGCCGCATCAATCGCCGATACAATGCCAAATTGCATCGTTGCTGTAAAATCATGGGTTTTCATTGTTTTTCTCCTCGTCTGCTACATACTCCGTCATTTTGATCTCCAATTCGGTCGTCCATCCGCCGTGGCGCGTGAAATCATGTCTTGATTGCTTGACCAGATATTTACCCGAGAACTTGCCAAATTCTTTAAGCCGTACCATTTGACCTGCCACAAACAGCGCATTGCCAACCAGTGTAACGGTACCCGCACATTGGTCGTCCTGCGCATCCGCCAATTTGGCATCTGCCCTAGCATTTAATTGCGCCGCGCTCTCACCCTTATTCGGCACGATACGCAATGTATCGCCCGTACTGCCGTGTTTGGCTTTACCGCGTCTTGATTTACTACTGCGGCTGGCCGACACGGTCTGTTTGGATTTAGGGTCATAGCCTTTGACATCTACTTTGGACGGCACACCCTTAATCAAATCGCGAAGGCGGATACGGATGATGTCCTCGGGCAGCAATATAGCAACGGCAGGACGCTGTTTTAGCTCGGCATTATCGGCAAAGACCAGTTTGTTGCCGACGATTTTAAAGCTGTGGCCGTACTCCTGCGCCAAACGTGCCAAAAACTCGATGTCGCGCTCCTGATACTGCGTCACACGTTTGATGGGGATGTTTTTGACCGTACCCGTTACCTCCAGCTTTAAACGGCCTGCCACCTGACGGACAATGGCGGCCAGAGTCGTGTTTTCATACGCCTTACCGCGCAAAGTGCGGCTAGACTTGGTAATCCCGGTCGATAGGGCCTTCAGGCTGACAGTTGACGGCGGATGGTTGTACTCAATCTCGGCAATCTCAAATTTGCCAAAAGACAACAGCCCGGTAAATTGGTCGCCTAGGCTCAAAGACAAAGCATCGCCCTGTTCAGGATACCAATTACGCAGCCAGCGTCCGTCCGCATCCTCAAACTCAACCTGCAACTCATCCGACTGCCCCTCAAGGTAATCGGTATAGCTAAACGAAATCAGATACGGCGCGACATCTGCCGTTATATCCTTGTCGTCATAAGACAGGACAAAATCGGGCATGGTAACCGGATGAGTGCTGCCGCCGCCGTCAAGGCCTTTTGATTTTAAAAACGCACCTAACGCATCCACCACGGTAGCTCCTCTTGGTTGTTTTTCGGTTTGGTTTCAAGGACGGGAACAAAGACCGTGATACCGCCCGGAAACTCTTCCGCTAATGGCAAATGCGGATTGGCTGCAATCAGGCCATCAATCAAAAGCGCATTGCCGTAATGCTTGTGCGCAATCAAATCCCATCGGTCGCCGTCTTGGGTGGTGTAGCGTATTACCGCACTCATCATTTATCCTTTCTTACCGCCAGCCAGCCGGTCAAAGCCTGGGCAGCGGCAGAGCCGTTTGCCATCGCATCAGATGCCTCGGCAACACCGTCTCCAACGGCATCCAGCCAGCCGCCGACAGAGCCACTCTCATACCCGGCACGCAATGCTCCGACGGCACCACCTAGCCTGTTGGCCGCTTGCCCAGCCTGCAATGCAAATTCAGCCGCGCCTTTCAGGTCGCCGAAAATTGCCGTTACTTCGGGCAAAGCATTGAGCTGTCCTAACGTACTGCCTCCGATATTGAGTGCATCCCCCAACAGGTTTAATGCCCCTGACGGGTCGTTTTTCAGATTTTTGGCAGCCTGTATCAGATTCTGCATATCGCTGATGCCCGCTTCGGCTGCTCGGTAAATTTTCACCCCTTTTTCCACCGCCGAAATCAATTTGCCCGCTTTTGCCTGCACACTCTCCGGCAATAAGGACAGGAGCGGATTTTGACCGCCCGACTTGACGGCAGGAGTCGGGAGCGGGTTATTCGGGTCGCCGACAAACTGGGTCAGTTCCACATCCAATTCCCGAGCCGCCGTCCGGCCTAGCGCGTCCTGAATCAACGTGCGCTCCGTCAACCTTTCCAGTACAAACCATCCGACAAAACGACCGCTGCCGTAAACCAAAGACACTGCCTGCTGTGCCTCTAAAGCTGACAGCAGCCCCTTATAGGCTGTGTCAGGATTGCCCAGTCGCCAGTGCAGCTTGAGCGAAAAACGCAGCGTCGTCAGTTCGTTTTGCAAGGCCTGCAGGCGCGGTCGGCCTTTTAAGACCTCATGTTTGGCGAAGTTCGCCGCATGTTCCATCTCCAGCGAAGTAAAGCTGTTTAAAAGCTCAAAGCGCACATCACCTAACATCGCATACATCAATAAGCCCTCCGTGCTTTGTCTTCCATCATACGGCGGAACATTGCTTCAAATTCACGCAAACCGATTTGCAGTGCAGCCTCAATCTGCTGAGGATTACCGCTCGGCGCATTGATGGTCGGGTTGTAATTGATGGTCATCCCACCTGTTGACAGGGAGCTGCGAGCATCCGCGAATGCTGCACGACCTGATGACACCCGCGCCGCCATTTGTCCCATATGCTCTGCAAAACTGCTTTTCAGACGACCAGCCGTATTGGCCACCGAAGCAACAGGACTCGCCGCGCCCTTGTCTAAGCCGATTTGCAGCCCCTCCATCATCCATCCACCAAAACGGCGGAAAACACGGCTGGGCGAATGAATGCCCATTACACCGGCAAATGTTTGTTTGAGCGATGCTGCCTTTTCCGCAAACCACGCCTTGACCGCTTCGAATTTGGATTTAAGGCCGTTCCACAGCCCTTGAATGATATTTGTGCCAAACTGCGTGAAACTGGACGGCAACTGTACGCCGAACCAAGACATAACAGAGGCAAACGACTGATAAAACAACCCTAATGGAGACCAGTTGATAATCTGCGCTGAGATATTGCCTATGCCGCTATTGAAAAATGTCTTGATGCGTTCCCAACATGTACCGAAAAAAGAGGCTATGGAATTAACTACGCCGCTGATGAAATTACTTAAATCTTGCCACAATGCTTTTGCACCACCGACTACACCATCCCAGTTTTTATAAAGCATATAAGCGGCAACACCAAGAAGTACTAAAGCAATGCCAATAGGCGACATTAATAAAAACCTACCCAGACTCATCAGACCAGTACCCAACAGTGTTGCCGCTGTTTTTACTACACCGAAAATACGGGCCAACGCACCAATGCCTGATTTAAACCTGATAACAGTGGCAAGCCAGTCAACACCGAGCAAAGCTTTTGCAAGCCGAAACGACACCATAAATCCGGACAACTCATTCCCGACAAAACGGAACATTAGCCCACCGACCTTCAACGCCGCAAACCCTGCCGCAAGATGCACGAGTGCGGATACAACTTCGGGATTTTTTGATGCCCAATCTGCAAAACTGTTTATGATTGGGCGGATGGTCGTCATCAGCTGATTGAGCGCAGGCAACAATACGCTGCCCGCTGTGATACCGATTTCCGTCAAACTATTTTTAAATATTTGCCAGTTGTTTGCTGTCGTGGCAGACCTAGCGGCAAACTCTTTATCCATACTGCCGATAAACGCAGGTTTACCGTCTTTTGAGGTTTTTTTGAGTTCATCGATTGATTTCTTATAGGTCTCCAACCCGCTAACCAATACCGCGACATCATCGGCATATTCCAAACCGAACAAATCAACCAGTGCACCCATTTGATTTTCTTTCGGTAGTTTTCCGACCTGTTTTAAAAAGTCCATCAACGCCTGCTCGCCGTTTTCCTTGATGGCTTTCTTCAAATCTTTTGATTCCATGCCCATATTTTTCAGGGCTTGTTGGAATTTCGCTCCTTGCTTATCTGCGGTCATTAATTTGGTCAACATGCCGTTAATTGCCGTACCGGCGATTTCAGGCGTTTTGCCTAGGCTGATAAACGCATTGGATAAAGAGGTTGTCTGAATTTCAGTCAACCCAAACTGTTTGGCAACGCCACCCACTCGACCGAGCGTATTGATAATATCGCCCGCCTTGGCAGGGCTTGAGTTGGACAAATGATTGACTGCATCGCCCAGTTTGCCGATTTGGTCGATTGGTATCTGATAGACATTGGCAAGTTTTGCCATGCTGTCACCTGCCTGATCGGCAGCCATATCGAACGCTACTGACATCTTGGCGATGGTTTCTGTGAATTTAGGCAAGTCTTTGCGCGCCACGCCCAGCTGACCGCCTGATGCAGTGATTTTTGCCAGCTCTGTCCCTGCCATAGGGATAGTGCGTGTCAGGCGCAAAATGTCCTGTTCCATTTCCTTAAACTGCTTGGGCGTATCAAAATCAACGACCTTTTTGACATCTGCCATTGCCGATTCAAATTCGACGGCCAGTTTCACCGGGAATGCCACCCCTGCTACAGCTCCGGCTGCTCCCCAAAATTCGTCTTTGATCGCTCGGCGGCGGTCGTAATGAGCCTGTTTCTGCTGCTGCAAATCAGCAACGAGGCTGCGTTTGCGGTTAATTTTGGCGATAGTCTGACCAAGCTGGTCATATTCTCGTCTAAGTTCGCCAACACGTTTTCGGCTCATCCGTAGAGGATTTTGCAACGTTTCGCCAAGCAGGCTTTGCCGGGCCGCCAGACCTTTGACTGTTTTATCCAAAACGTCCAAAGACGACTTGACTGATTTGATACCGGCAACTGCACCACCGACCGATGCGCCGATGGTAATGCCTAAAGAAAAACCGCTTGCCATATGACTGCCTGCAATTTAGAATTTGTTCAAGAAAAGAAAGGGATGGCCATGTATATCAACAGCAAATATGAAATTGTGTTTGACCGCATCAGCGACCTAGCGGCAAAAGGTCTGTTTGCCGTTTATATGCTGGGCATTGCTTGGGCTGTTATAACTAATACGCCTGCCGACCTTGCCGTCATGTTGCCCGTTCTGCTGCTGGCATGTTTTTTAGGGGCAATTGCTTGGTTGCTTGTCGGATTCATTCCGACATTTATTGTCGGAGTGCTGGTTGGCGGTTTATCGGCTGCAACAGTATTTATTAAAGACAAAATCAAAAGCCGCACCGCGAACGGCACGGCTCTGAAATTCTAAATCCCGCCTCTCCGATAACCCGCCTTTATTTGGCGGGTTGCTTCCTTCTGCCAGCCTTCAAATTCGTCCAAAGGCAGCGCATAAACCTCATCCACGCTCCAACCGAACCACCATGCCAAATCAGCAGCGGCAGACAGCAACTGCCGCTGCGCTTCAGCCTTTGAAAGAGATGGACTATTTGTCTTGGTCGGATTCCGTGAAGCGGCGAAACGTTTCCTGCAACTGCTTCCAATCCGCCAAATCCAAACAATCCAAGTCTTCGGGAATCATGCCTGTCATGCGGGCAAACAGGGCCAGCTCCTGCTCCACCTCATTCGTCAGATGCGAGACGGCGCGCAAATCACCCACGCACAAGCGGCGAAGCGTTACCTGTTCCAACATCTGACCTGTCGCCAGTTTGGCCGGATATTTCAATTTCACAACGGTATGCACACCCAAATCCGCCTGCATTTGTTTTGCTTCGTTCATTTCGTTCTCCAAAAATAAAAAAATCACCGTATCGGTAAAGATACGGTGATTATTCCAAAGGTCGTCTGAAACGGCTTTTAATCCGATTTAAAGATTAAACGCCAATGTTTTTACGCATTTGGTTCAAAACGTCCTGACCGTCCACGCGGTAGATGTTTTTGAACGCGTTGTAGTACAGCACTTCGCGACCGCCGACGACTTGGCGGACTTCTGTTGCCTGGTAGGTTGAGCTGAATTCCGCCTTTTCCTTCGGCTTGTAGCCACCTAAAGCGTTTTTTGAAAACATCGCTGTTACCGTGGTAACAATGGGGATTTCTTCCGCCAAACCTGCTGCATTAAAGGTTTGCAGGTTACCGCGCACCATCAGTTGCACGGCCTTGAATGGGTTGGATGCCTTCTTCGCCACCTCGGGATAAAAGCTGTTCCAAGTAACTTCGCCTTCTAGGGCTTCAACACCGTTTGGCAGTTTGATGGTACCGACCATACCCAGACCGGTATGATCGTCCTGGCCAAACTCAAACTCAGGCAGCTTAAACTCGGAAGCATTACCCAAAAGGTTGTTACCATCGATATAGATGTTGGCATTGTAGATTGCATTGATTGCAGACATATTTCTTCCTTTTCAGACGACCTTAGTTGGCCGATACCAGATTGACAAGATACTTGCGGGTCATCACGCTGGCATTGGTCAGACGCTCGGCTGGCAGTTTAGGCGTGTAGTCGTAAACAATCGGCACTTGACCTTTACTGAACGCATCTGGAAGGTCGTAGTCATAGTCCAAACCAACCGAGAAACCCACGATGGAGGGCAGCGTACCCAAATAAGTACGAACTGTCTCAATCAAACTGTCGATTAACGCATCATCAATCGGTTTGTCGACATATTGCAGCTCGGCACGACGGACAGACTCATCAATCAAGTCACCGGTACGTTGGGCTACCTCAAAGTTCTTGATGTGAGAAGTAGTCGGGAAACAGGCAAGACGGTTGCCCCACATACGATACCCAGTACCATAGCTATTGAAGACGGTAGTAATGCCTTTTTCATTGAGGCGGTTGGTTTCGGACTGCGGGTCGTCGGCGCGAGCAGTCAGACCGATTTCCACGCCGGTTACGCCCAAAAGTTCGCGGTTGGAGATACTGTACCAGTAGCCTTGTTCCACATCGGTTTTCATGCGAAGACCTGCCGCATGGGTAGCAAGGCTTTCCAAACCCAGCAAACCGACGACGTAGGGGTAAAAGAGCTGGCAGCGGTCGGATGAGGTTTGAAAATTGATGCTTCCCAACGGACCGCGTCCTTCTAAGGCCTTACTCAGGGTCGTGCTTTTCGGCGCATTGACATAGGCAATGGCTTTGAGCTTGGTTGCCATGACTTCCATTGCCGCACGAGCGGTGGCAGTCTTATCATATTCCGGTACGATGATGATTTTAGCGTCCACACCTTGGCGGTTGAAGCCTTCGGTCAAAAGTTCCAGGCCGGTACGCTTACCGGTAGCGGCGACATATGCGCCGACGATGTCGGCTTCGGTAACTTTCGTCGGGTCAGTGTAGGTGTAGCTGATTTTTGGAGCTGCCGGTTTGGTTTTGAATACGATTTCGCCAGTCAGCGTATTGATGCTGTAACCGGCGTTCTCGGTCAGGACGGTATTGCCGTCTGAAACCGTATAGCCTTTTTGCAGCCCAGGTTTGGCGGTTTTCGCGGTTAGCGTATTGGCATCGACTGTCAAAACCTCATTACTGACGACAGTTTTGTGTTTGGCCGGGTCGCAAACATTGACAACATAGGCGACACCGCTGCCGTAGCGCGTCCAAATGTGTGCGGCATCCGGCAGGGTAAAGCCTTGAGCGGTCAGCTCACCGCCGAATTGGCCAAAGTCTTTTTTAGTCTGACATACCGTCAGCTCATTGACCGCGCCGACCGGCGCAGTGCCGACGATGGCGGTAATTGCGCCGTCAACGGTATAGACGGGATTGGAGCCGCCGTCGATGCGGATGGTCTCCGTGCCGTGATGGTAGGCTGCTGCCATGATGGATACTCCTATTTTTTAGGTTTTAAATCGGGGTTGAGGTCTTGTTCGGGGCAGCGATAGATGGCGGCATTGAAAAGGGGGCGTTTTTCCTCACGGCAGACTTCGACCTGCTGAGTCTCAGTCTGCAAGACAAGCTGATACTGCCATGCGCCCGCATCCTCGGCTAAAAATTCCTCACTGATAAGGTGGCAGGGCTGGCAGTTCGGAGGCGCAAAACCAACCATAGCAAGACGTGTCTCATCTAAAATCGCCAGCGTGCCGTCATCCGCATTAAGGCTGCTGCCAAAGATGGTCAGCATCAGTCTGACATCGCGCTGTTGCGCAATACGACCGAGCTGCTCAATATCGCCAAATTTACTGCCACCGTAGCCGACCAAGATTGCCCCGACGGGATGAATAAATTGGTACTCGGACGGACGCTCTGGGAAAGCTTCTACACTGACCCACGGGATAGCGGTCTGCAAATACTCTACTACCACATCAATAATCGGACGTGTCGCGCTCATCAGTAGCCCCCCAAATCCATTTTTTCTCTCGCGCGGACGTGATATGCTCCCGGCTCAGGTTGCGACGGCTTATCCAATGTGGCGATGCCGATATGGATTTTGCCGTCGCGGATAGACTCAAGTGTCTTAATAGTCGCGTTGTAGGCGGTTTCCAGCGGTTTCGGAAAGTCGGCGCGGTTGATGCGGCGGCTGTGCAAAAAATGGCGGGCAATGTTGATGCATAAAGGCTGCAACACCGTCGGCGTTTCCGCCAAAGGCAGCACATATCTGCCGCGCAGGTATCCGTCCACCAAATCGCAGGCATAACGCACTGCCGCATCAATCACCTGAGCGTCAGGTTCCGTCCCGCGCGCATTGTCGTTGGTCAATTGCACCAACTCCATTTTGCCCATCGCAGCCGTCAAATCATCTGCGCCGATATACATGGCTTACTCCGCCTCTTCGGCTGCTGCCGGTTTTTTACCGCGTTTCGGCTTTTCAACTTCGCCCGCAGTGCCTGCATCATCTGACGGCGTATCTTCGGACGGCGGGGTGTCATTTTGTTGCGCATCCAGTTCTTCGCCGGTTGTCAGTGTCGGGGTAACGTGTGCCGCGACTGATTCATACTGTTCCGCCGTTAATTCGACCGCTTCGCCGGCTTCGACGCGAAATTGGTTGCCTTGGGCGTTTTCCAAAATCAACGGAGTGTTTGCGATATAAACTTTAGCCATGATCAGCCTTTCAAAAATACTTGGATGACTTCGCCCGCCGCTGTTGCTGCAGAACGTGCCGTACCGGCAATCTTGGCATTACCTGCCGCTTTGACTGCCGCGCCTTGTGCATCGGCTGCCACTTCGTCGCCGACGGCAATCGTGCCGCCTGCCTCGACTAAGGCGATACCCAATACATCGACGGCCAACATTTCGCCCGCATCCGCATCCAAAGTAGCAGTACCCAGCACTTTCACACCGGCGGCTGCCTGTTTGCCTGCAAAATCCACAAAGCGGTTTTTGACCACCTTGCCTGATGTTTTGACGGTGGTTACCAAGACCACTTGTTTCGTTTGTGCCATTTAAGACTCCTTTTCCTGCGCGTCATGCGCATTTTCTTTGACGCGGTACGCTTCGAGGTCCAACAAATTTTTGAGCGCATCCTCATAGGCAAATTCGCGGCCTTTTGCCTCATCAAAGATGTCGGGAGTAATACAGGCAGACTTGCCGATAACCACAAAGCCGGAATGCAAAATCACAGTACATACGGTAGCAGTCGTACCTTCGACACGGTGGTATCGAGTATCGGCAATACGCGCAACCAAATCTTCACGCTTTAAAAATAACGTCATTTTTCTCTCCACAGGCCATCTGAAGCCTTTCAGACGGCTTTTACCTGTCAAGCAACCGCGTTTTCAAACAAGAAACCGCATGCACCGCCGACCACCGCCGCTTTGCGGATGTCGGTATAGCGCGCGTATTCCACCTTGCCGCCGACCTCTTCGTAGCGGTCGACTACAGGCATACCGCGGCGGCGGAAGGTATAACCGAAGCTCGGCTCACCCTCGTCATTGCCGCCGGAAGCTGCATTCGGACGCACAATCAGGCTGGCGAATTTGCCCCAAATATCTTGGGTGGCCTTATTGGCGGCAGGCGTAGATACTGCTTCGCCGACGATGATGTCGTCCAGCTCCAGCAGGTTTTTCAGCTGCTCGACCGTGAGCAGGGACTTGCGTTCATTCGCGCCCAGTGCGCCGATGAGCTTCTCGTGGCGTTTCAGTGCCGACAGTACGCTCGCGCCTACCACCAGTACCGACGGGCGTACACCGCAGCCTGCGCGCACAGTCTCGCGGGCGGATTCGATATCTGCCAACGGATCAGAGTTTTTATCGCTCCATTTTTGGGTGGCGGCCAAGTCTTTGCTGAAACCGGACTGATAAGCCGATTTGTTTTGCAGGAGAGCAGCAGTTTCGATTTCCTGACGCAGCTGCACGCCCTTGACCGCACGGCGTGTTGCTTTGGCACGCTCGTCGTACATGGATTCGGCTTGTTCGCGGTAATCCACACCGGCGGCCAAATCATGCTCTTCCAACACGACCGGCATAAAGCTTGGCGAGTCCAGCGTAATCACATTCGATGCCGCGCCGACCGCACGTTCGGTCTGATACTCGACAAACGAACCCTTGCCGAACACAGGCACACGCACGCCTTCTTTTTCAGTAAACACCACCGGGAAGATTTTCTCGGCAATGAAATCTGCCTGCTTATAGCCCAGTGCGAGATTGGTCAAAACCGGATCAAGCTGGCCACGCAGGCCGCGCAAATGAGATGCACTCATGTTTTATCCTTTTTTAGGTCAAATGCGACGACGTCGTCGCATTTGACGGGTTGATGATTTAAGCAATAGTACGGCGGGCAGCCTCTTCGTAAGGGATACCTTCCTTTGCCGCCAATGCCAATGCACGTTGATGATGGCTCAAGGCTTCCGGGTCCGACGCTTCGGCAAAGTCTGCCGCCAATCCCGACGGCGTTTCACCTTTAGCCATCTCGCCACCCTGAATCTGCTTCGGCAGCACGGCGGTAAAAAACGCACGCAGCGCAGCAGACAAAGGCTGCTTCTTACTGCCTTCGCCGAAGTCGGCAGTTACGTCGTCAGGGTATTCGGCAAAATCCAAAACCTTGACGATCAAATCCTTGTCGGCAGGTTTCAGACGACCTTCTTTAACCAAGCCTTCGGCAAATTCGGCATTTTGCTCATGCGCACCATCGCGCAGGGCGGCATGCTGCTCGTCTTGCAGCTTTTTCAATTCCGCCTGCGATTCGGCGGCCTTCTTCTCGGCAGCTTCGCGGGCGGCCTTTTCGGCTGCAAGCTCTTGTTCCAGCGACATAGGGGTCTCCTTGTTTTCATGGTTTTCTGGGGGTGGGGGTGATTCGGTAAATTCGGCAGGTGCATGGGTTTGAGGCACGGCAGCCAATTCTTTAATTGCCTCAATTTGCCAGTCAGGCAGTACTTTATCGGCTTCTTCCAGACCGAAACGGCCGATAAACCAGTCTCTGAAACGGCTTAATAACGAGGCTGTCTGAAGATGTGCGTCTTCGGCAAACTCGACATAAACTTCGCCCTCGGCAAAACTGATAGCGGACAAACCTTTGACTGCGGGCGGTTGCGCGCCCAAAAAGCCGACATGGCGCAGCGTCCAAACGCCCGGTTTAGGATTGTTCGGGCTGGTTGGTGGGTAAAAACTCGCCGACACTTTTTTATATCGTCCAGCTTTAACCAAATCCGCAAAGCCCTCATCGACTTGGGCAAAGTCCGCTGTCAGCACGCCGTTTTGCACATTAAGCGACTTGACCCAGCCATAGGCGGGCGCATCTGCCTTGGGATGCCCGACCACAATAGGAGCCTCATGCACCTTCGGGTCATATGCTTGGGCAGCGGCGGCAAGGTCGGCCTCGGTAATCGTTACCGTATTGCCGTTTGCATCGGTACGCGTCCCTGCACGGAAAATTTCGTAAGACATAAAAAAGCCTCATCGGATGGATGAGGCTATTGTGGCAAAGGCCGTCTGAAACCGCTTTTAATGCGGCTTAAAGAATGATTGTTCAAAAAGGCGTTAAAATCGCGTTTTTAGCGCGTTTTACCATTTGGATAGGCAAATCCTTATCCGAGCCGATAAATGCGCTAAAAAAGCGGTCAGGACGAATCCTGACCGCTATCTTGAATAAATCGGATAATCACACAAACAAATCTCCCTGATTTTTTGCCCGCTCCGCCATCCCGACCTCCTTGACGATGCGGTAGATGTGCTGAACGGTCAAATCATATTTGCGGGCAAGCTCCACATGATTCTTGCCGTTAAACTCCTTATAAATCTTCAGGTCGCGCTCAGATACCCTGCCCAAAAGGTTTTTTGGGAAATAAATCAACTGCCCGCCCCAGTTACTGGTCAGATGATGAGACAGCTTTTTAGATACCTCGACTGCTTGCTGTCGTTCCATCGGCAATACCGACATCAAGCAGGCGACTGCTTGGTCTTCCAAGTCTGCCACCAGCTCAGGCACTCTGTTGTCCGCCATTTTCCACCCTCACTTTCCACTTCTTCAAATGCTCGATGACCCGTATCGCGTCATCAGTCCCTAACCATCCATGATAATCTATGCCCGTCATGCGTTTGACAAATCGAGCCAGGCTCAATTCAGACGGGCTTCGCACCGCGCCCAAATGGTGCAGTTCCAACCAAAGCGCACGTATCTTTTTGACCTGCGCCTCCATCATGCGGTTTGGCATATGTACAGGTAAATCAGGCTTGCTTGATGCCGCCTGCGCTTTTGTCGTTACTACAAAACCACGCGCCTTCAGAGCCGTTACCACCAGTTCTAACTCATCGACCGACAACTTAGTGCTGCTCGTTTTCCCGCGCGAAATATTGGCCAATAGCGTACGGTACTCGCTATCGGCCATCATCAACTGCGTTTTACCGACGTGAATCAGACGGATTAAACGCTGTTTTTTCGCTTTTGCCGTTTCCATGCTAATCCTTTCTTTTCACATACTGAAACGCTGTTTCATATATTTAAATAAATCAATATATTATGCCTGATTCTACATTTACCGGTAGTCATTTGGCAAATAAAAAAGGCCGTCTGAAAGTTTCAGACGGCCTTTTTTATAGCCTGGCTATGGATTGACTGCTTTTTTCAAATCCGTACCGGCTTTAAATTTAGGCGTAGTATGGGCAGCGATGACTAATGCCTCGCCGGTCTTAGGGTTGCGACCTTGACGTTCTGCCTTGTCTACAACATAGAACGTACCGAAACCGGTTAATCGAACCTCGCCACCGGCAATCAGCTCGTTAGTCACAACAGTCTCAAAGGCATTCAAGACATCAGCTGCAGTAGATTTACTTACGTTTGCTTTTTCGGCCAATGCGGCCACCAATTCAGTTTTATGCATGATTAACTCCAAATGATTTAATAAAAGCGGCAGACCGTGCCGCGTGGTTAAACTCTTTAATCTTTTCCGTCCAGCCAGTTGTCTTCATCTTGGTCTTTCCAATCGTCTACCCGAAATATCAAGTGGATTAACCAATAGACGAAGATTGAGGCAGAAAATAAAAACAGCAGCATAGTCACACTTTCGCAATATCCAAGTTCATCAGCTGATACTCGCCGTCTTGACCACGTTCGTAAATCCGTACAAATTGCTTGCTTGTATGAACTTGCAAACTATCGCTCAAAGCATCCATAGCGCGTTGCCATTTCTCATCTTTAATTGCCAACCGGCGCAGCCCAAGAACACGAGCAGTAGAGATATTGCCTTCTTTATCAACCTGGAATGCCGCATTAATGAGCGTTTTCAACTCCGTCCGGCTGCCCTCAGTCCACTCATTGATGCACTCATCAATCAAAGCCTTGGCGGCAAGCAGACCTTCATCAAAGACCAGCGTGTCCTGCATAGCAAGATTTACGCGATATTGCCCGTCGAAGCTGTGAAGAGTGACATTGCCTTTCTTGCCGCCCAACGATACGTCGTAACGGTCGGCGGAGAGCTGTACAAACGCCGCAATATCCTCAACAGCACCACGTTTGAAATCCACAATCTTTTCTTGTACCGACCGAGCCTTTCCTGCCAGCTCCATGACCAGCTCGTCGCGCAATAAATCCATTTCCTTAATATTGTCTACCGGCACCAAATTACCTTTTGCATCTTTGCGGTATTTGCTCAAATCCAGTTCATTCATTTTTAATACCTTTCTGCCTGTCGGCATATATCTTTCTACATTCATCCACCGTCCGGTGGCGTTGGCCGTGTATCCAATCCCTGTTCATACAGGGTGCAGTTTTCAATACTGCCAACTTCTGTTTCAATGCTTTTGCTTGCTGTTTACCGTATGTAGTAGGAGTATATTTTTCATCCAACCTAGGCACCATCTTTATTTCCAAAGGCGGCAGATAGCGGATTAAGTCAGATGGATTCGGCCATTCGTTCTGTGAGACAGCGATACTCTCAAACGCCATTTTTACCCTTGATACATCACGATCAGGCTGCCATTTTTGTTTGAGCAGAAGGCCGTACCACACTTGGGCTACCGCCGTCAGGTCTTTAGCAGCCGGTCGGCCTTTTAGATTTAAGGCAGATAGCAACATAAACCCTTTGGCGATTTCCTTTTTCAACCATTCATGCTGGTTCTCCATTTCCTGCCCACTCCATCAAATTCCCCACACCGGTACGAAGCTTTGTCCCTGATTCAGCCGCATTACAGACAGTAGGAGTTGAAGCCATTCTTTCCGGCTGCCAAAATGTAATGTTTTCCAGTAAAAATCCGTGACTTGTCAGTGGAGTTTTCAGACGGCCTGAGTCACGCGCCTCAATACATCGGTTTGCAGCCCAAATCCATGCTTCACGGGGAGCTGCATATTGCTTACGGTTACGCTCGACCATCCTTGCCTGAATCATAGGCAGCAAATCTCCCAATAGCTTTGAAACTCTGTTAAAACTTAAATCCTTTTCAGCCGGACGAAACAGTGTCAAATACCGCAATATCGCTTTGACCAGCTCGTCCGAAATGCCGGTCAGGGCAATCAGGGCTTCGCGGGCATCATCATGGGCGATTAATACATCCAAGCTCATCACCGCACCGCAGGTAGGGCAGCGTACTTTCATCTCACCATCTCCAAATCCTTACGGCTCAAACACCGCAATGCCGTCTGAACCACATCCTCAATTTCATCCGATAGCCGAGATGACACATACATCATCACAAACTTACCCGACAGCGTTGTCAGCTCAGTGACAAGATGACCGCCTTTTTCGCGCCATACCGACACTTTGATTTTGCTGTAATCCCTGTTCATTTTTCCGCTCCGATGGGCTCCAAAACCACGCCTGCCATTTTGTCCGTATCGCTCATTCCGCCATACACCGCCTCCCATAACTGGTCGGCAACCTCTTTATCGCAGTTTGGCTGTACAGATTTACTGCTAATGGTTTCCCACAAAAAAGCTTGACCAGCCCCAACGATGAAACACAAACAGATAACTTTAATTTTCGTACGCATACTCATCTCACACCCCCCGTACCACATCGCCGTCAACAAGTTCAAACCCCAATTCCGCCGCCTGATTCATCGCCGCAGCCACAAGATTATTGACGGCCAGAGGATAGAGCAGGCTGTTCTGTTCAATCCCTTTGCTCGTTCTGCTCTTCACAGTCAAACGTTCCGCTACTGCATCCACTGCACTTTGGTTCAAGATTTTTGAAACATCCGCACCGACCCGGGCAAACTTGTGTTTCAAATAACCTTCCAGCTTGCCGTCAGTCAGAGGCAGGAGGGTAACCACCTCGCAACGTTGCACCACCTCGCGCACAGCAGGATTGTTTTCGCTGAGCTTTTGCGCCAACTCCGTCTGACCGATTAAGACAATCCCGAGCAGTCGTTCAAAACCGTTCTTCAGCTCAAAAAAGCGTTTCAAGTGTTTCAGGGTCGGCAGAGGCAGGCCATGAGCCTCTTCAATCAGCAGCAGGTGCTTGTTACCGGCTTTTGCGCTTTCAGTCAGAGCGCGATGAATTTGGCGGAAACGAGCCTCCGGACTGCGTTTTGGGCTTATTCCGGGCGCAACCGCCTCCAAAATTGCCTCAGCGATATGTACCGCTTTGAGTGTCTTGCCCTTTTGGTCGTTGTCTTCCATTGCCAGCACATAAGGCTCAATCAACACAATCTGACGGCCTTCGCGGTTGATACGGTCTTGCAGGTCTTCGCGCAGTGTAGATTTACCCGCGCCGCTTTCACCGACCACCGCCACAAAACCGCCATGACAGGCCGTCTGAAACATTGCCTCACGTACATAACGCACATCTGACGTCATATACACATCGTCTGCCGACTGGATTTCATCGTTGAACGGGTCGCGGAATAATCCAAAATGCTGTTTTGCGGCTTGGTTCAGGGTTGCTTTTCGTAGTAACATCTCATTGTCCTTGTCTTCGTAAGTTGCTTGGGCAGGTGCGGTTTCCGGCTCGTTTCTCAGGCTCGCTGGGATTTCCGCACCATTCTTTTCAAAAAATTGTTTCAATTTCCTTCGCAGCTCGGCTGCGTTTTTTTTCGGCCATTGCCCGTGATTGACTACCGCCACCAGCATCGGCTTGCTGCATCCGATTTCGGCTGCGGCGGCGGCATAGGATTTGCCGATTTGCTTAAACGTTGTCTTCATTTCCGGCAGCCTTTCCGATTTCGACCGAAAAATCACTCAGTGCCGCCAGTGCGTCCGCATCTAAAAAACTCGCGCCGTAATTCACTTTCGGCAGGAAAAAGTCGTTTAAAGCACGTGCAGATTCAGCCAGCTTTTTCAAATTTTCATACTCATGTTTAGAGATAGTTATTGCTTCCATTTTTAATCCTCTACAAATGCGACGACGTCGTCGCATTTGCCTAACCGGTTTTATGTAATTTCAGACGGCCTGCCGTTTTCAGCTTGTCAAAAACCGCTTCCAACTGACTGGCGGCCACACCGCCTGGGTAGTGTTTGGTAATGAGCGCAACAGCCTGTTTCCAGTCGCCACCTTCGGCTTCGATACGCGGCTTCAACAGCTTCGCTATTTCCACCTTGCTCAATACCTGCTCGGCGACTTCCATCCGGTTGTATTCCATCTGCTGGCCGCCACGATCCAAATAGAGCGTATTGCGTGTAGCGAGCGTATCTTCTTGGTGCTTGAATGGATCTATAGATCCACCGAACGGTACAGCCTTGCCTTTTCGATTGGCTGCGGCCTGTTCCAGCGTTTCCGCACCCATAGCCATCTTGTCGAGTTCCTTCGCATGTTGCTGGGTAGCAGTATTGCCCGGTGCCTTGTACTCCTCACCGATGACTGCCGAATCGGCTCTGAAGCCCATATCGTCAAACACCACTTCCGGCACAGCCACCCATGTTTCGCGGCCGTCTGCATCAAACGTTGCTACTCGCGCTCCGTTCTCTTCCCAAGGGTTTTTGGCTACTAAAACCTTCTGCCCAACCAATATTCCCTGAATGGCTTTCACACTGTAGAAACGACCGCCGAAGCGTATTTCTAAATCAGCCGATACCTTGGCTTCTTTTGGCGCACTGATTGCCAGCTCTCGGCAATATTCCGCAGGAGGCGGCAGGATCAGCTGCTCCGGTTTGATTTTGTTCCACGCCTGATAGCGGGTCATACCGTGACGGCTGTGAATCTGTGTACCGTTGTAGTAACGCATCCAACGCTCTGCCAGGGCATTCAGTTGGTCGATATCGTGCACCTCGGTAAAGCGCAAACCGCTTTCAAATGACGTTTCCACAATGTCATTGGCTTTCTCTACCTGACCTTTGGCACGGGGGTTCCCGGGTTTATTGATCTGCACATGCACATCAAGCGACTTGCACAGCGTTTTAAAAGCAGACGACGTATTCGCACTTCCCGGGTCAAGCATGACCATGCGCGGCACACCGCGTATAGGATCCTTATGTACATCCTCCTTGGCTTGCATCATGAAGATGAAGAAATCGCACAAGTTCGCACTCGTCTCGCCACCGAAGTAGTACCGGGCGACAATCGTTCCACTGGCATGGTCGGTGCCGGTGTAACGCCACACGCGGTCTTGCTCAATCTTCACAACATTTTTAGGTTTGTTTTTGTAGAATTCCTCCTCTTTCATCACCCTAAGCCCCGTATCCTTGCCGTGTCGCGGCAGGTAATACAAAACACACAAACTAGGGTCGATTTGCCAGCAATGATTCGGATGTTCAGATTTCATACGGCTGACAGGATCAGGCTGAAGTAATTGGTCGGGATGTAGCTTGTACTCTCGTAAAGCCCGGGTAATGGTGTTTTCAGAAAGAGGACTTACTTCCCCCGTTTCCTCATCAATCCGCGCCGCCTCGATTTTGCCGTTGGCTCGCAGCATCTCCACTGCTTGCTTGACCGACATCAACCGCTTGCCGTTGCGCCTCATGGCCTCCACCAGTACAGCCGAAATCAGTTTGGCTTCTTCCAGCTTCAGTTCCGTTTTACCGGCATCGCTTCGCCGTTTTCGGCTCGGCTTAACACTCACAGACTCCAATTTCCGATAGAGCGTAGCGAGCGATACCCCTAAATCCTGTGCCGACCGTTTCAGATACTCCGACCGTTCTCCCCGTCCAAGCAAAGCGGCTTGAGCCTCGATTTCAGTCAGTCTTTCTACCAATCCGGCGTTCATGATTTATTCTCCCAACCACTCCGGCGTCTCATCTTGAGGGGCTTCCATCGGTAGAGCGTAGCTCTCGCGGATGCCGTTGCAATCCAAAATAATCTGATTCAACGCCCCGACCATTTTTGCCTGATGACTAATCCCGTGCGCCTCACTGTGCGCATTAAGTTGGTCGAACAAATCTTTCAGACGGCTCACTTGACTGCGGATACCAACCTCAAGACTTGATAACTGCATCGTCAATTCACTGCCCACATCTTCCGCCTTCGGCTCTCTTACACCGGTTTGCTTCTTAGCCAGCTTTTCGGCCAGCTCGTCGACCTTCTTGTTCTTGTCGGCAATGACTTTGTCTTTCGCTTCCGCCGTCTCGCGGCTCTCGCGCAAGGCCACACGCAGCTCCTTAACAGTCATGCGGTCGACATCATCAAGCGTATTGCCGTTGATTTCGCCGCCTTCGGCAAACTCCAACAAGGTGTCGTCATCTTCCACCAGCAGCTCCAGCAGTTTGGACTTTCCGAGTTTCATCAGCTGTGGCTGCGCCTGTTTCATTTTTGGGTCAATAAAGCGCAACGTGGCATTCATTAAGCGTTGCGATTCACGGCGGCCTAAGCCAAACTCTTTCTCGGCAATCTCAGCAAAACGGCCATGCGGCGTATGCTCTTTAATGATGATGAGTGCGCGACCCAGCTCAAACATACCTTCCATTGTTTGGCGTACCGCAAAGCGTCCCCGTTCAATCCAAACAGCCTCGTTGTAAGCCTCGCCATTTGAAAAACGATCCATAACCGCCATGCTGTGTATTGCCAGTTCGTTTGCCGTTGCGCCAACCGCGTGTCCTAATACTTCCATTTTTATCTCCTGCAAATGCGACGACGTCGTCGCATTTAATAAACTCGTTGTTCAATTTCCTGCAATCGTGCAGTCAAACGTTCTTGTTGCTGTCTGAAACGTTCCGCGATTTGCAAGGTTTTAATGCTGTAAGCAAAATTTCCGTTATCCAGCTTGACCACTAAGCCCTCGGCAATCAAGTCTTCCAAGTCCCGGCTGACATGTACCGGCGAAATACCGAGGCCGTCTGAAATTTCCTTGTTACTGATGCCGATAATCGGATGGGCTTCCAATGCCTTAAAGACTTTCAAAAGTCGTACACCTTTGGCACTCATCACGCACTCCGTTTCACTTCATCCAATTTGGACTTCATCCCCAACTCAACCGCGATTTCATGCGCCTTACCACGGCTTGCCTTAACGTTTCCATTCAAAATCCGAGACACATAAGTCGGGTCATAGCCACGCGCATCGCACCAATCCTTAATCGTTTCACCGCGCTCTCGGAAACCTGCTTTTATTTTTTCTGCTTTCACGGAATATCTCCTGTTTCGTTCTCGTGTTAAAATTCCTGATTGTTTAAAGATTTAAACAATCTTGGTTAAATGTTGTGTAAATAATAGTGGAAATATCCCACTATTGCAAGGTTTATTTCCACTTATTTGAGGAATTTTAGGCATGGTTTTGGAGAAAATTAGGCAGGTTATTGAATTTAATAAGATTACACTTGATGAATTTGCCGAAAAAATTGGAGAAAAACCAACCAGATTGAAGGATGTACTGCGAGGAAAGCAGCGTCCGCCGCTAGAAATGATCCAATCCATAGTGGAAAATTTTCAAATAGATGCAAACTGGCTGATTGGAAAAGGAGGGAATTTCCACCCAATAGAGGAAATTGACAAAGATGAATACGCATACATTCCCATGTATGACGTAGAAGTGTCCGCAGGGAATGGCGCGGCCGCCTATGGAGTGGCAGAACCGGCCAACCACTTGGCTTATCGCAAAGACTGGCTTAAGTTACGCGGCCTGTTCGCCAAAGACCTCAATTGCGTTACCGCACGAGGAGACAGCATGGAGCCCACCATTCATAGTAAAGACACACTCTTGGTAGACACCTCTAAAAACAACCCGCGTGACGGACAGATTTACGTAATCCGCTCCGGTGACACACTGTGGGTCAAACGCATCCAAAAACAGATTGATGGCAGCCTGCTGCTGATTTCGGACAACGAAACCTATCCGCCGATGTCATTGATGTTGGCAGACCACCCCGATATTCAGGTCATCGGACAAGTGATCCAAATCTCAAAAGACCTGAGCTAACAAAGGAAAACAACTTATGAAGAAAAAAATTTTTGCGGCATTACTGCCTGTTTTATGTCTATTGATGCCGCATCAGGCTGTTGCTGCAGCCAAATGCAAAGATTTCCCGACACATCAAGCCGCGCAAAAGTATTATTTGGCCAAGAAGCCGGGCTGGAAAAGTTTAGATCGTGATGGCGATGGGAAAGCCTGCGACTGCAACCCCGGCGGCAACGGTAAGAAATGTCCGAAAAAGCATAAGAAATAAACCAATCAGACCAAGGGAAACTCATGAAGAAAATCTTACTTACACTATCGGTTTTAGTTGCATTATCTGCGTGTGGCGGCCAAGCTGAAGAACAACCGGCATCTGCCCAACCTCAAGAGCAGGCACAATCCGAATTAAAAACCATGCCGGTAAGCTATACCGACTATCAATTAGCAGCCAATAAAGGGCTTGCCGACCAAAAAACCGGGCTGACCCTGCCTGAACATATATCCCCAACCAATAATGCGGAAGGGAAGAATCTGCTGCATGACTTTTCAGACGGCCTCACATTAACCGTTGATACCGATAAAGCCGACAAAATTACCGCCGTCCGAGTAGTCTGGAACACAGATGCAGTGCCTCAAAAAGCGGAAAAACTGTCCAAAGCCGCCGCTGCCCTGATTGCGGCAACCGCCCCGGAAGACCGCACATTGCTGCGTGATACCGGCGACCAAATCAAAATGGCGATTGACAGCCATAATGCTCAAAAAGAGCCAACCCGAGAATGGGCGCGTGGTGGGGTTGCTTATAAAGTCACTGTTACCAATTTACCGAGCGTGGTTTTGACGGCAAAAGCTGAGTAAATCTATTAAGTAGAAAAAATAGAAAGGGAAATGATGATTGAGAAAAGTATTTCTATTGTAGATGGAAAGGAATATTCCGTTTTTGCTGTATCACACGAGTTTCGTTATACCTTTGATGAGCCTATTTTAGTCGCTGATTTGATTAGTTCTCTAAAAGCTTATGAAACACTGACAAGTAGTTATCTTCCGGCGATTTTGAATCAGCTGTTTGATGTCAAAATCCAAAAAATCAAAGTAGCTGTATCTGAAATTGAAAGAGGATCTTTCCTTGAAAAACTGATTTTCAATTTATTTTTCAAAGATGAAGATGCTTATAATGAATTTTGTCTTAAAATACGAAAATTTCTAGGAACAGAAAATCAGGACGGAAGTATTAATATGTCCAAAATCATTATGTTTGCAATGACTACACTTTTAGGGGTAGGCGCTGGTTATCTCTTGTTTAAAAACCCGCCACAAGAGAAGCAGGCAATAACCAACAACATCGTTACCGTCATTAATGCTGATAGTTCTGTCGCACTGGATGGTGAACATTTGGTTTCAGTGGTAAAAGAAGTAACAGGAAGCAGCAAGCAAAAAACTGCAGAAAATGTGGCAAAAGTATATGCCCCAGCAAGTAAAAATAATGGCAGTATTACCCTTGGGACAGATGATGTTCGGATTGAACCCGTTGCACAACAAACTGTAGCAACTTTGCCTAAAGATGTGGACTTACGTAATACGCCATTGACTGAAGATTACACCGATATTGATGTGCAAATTCGTGCTACTGACCGTGATAAAAATTCAGGGTGGTATGCAGTCATAGACCAAATTGTTCCATCACGTGTTCGATTAGAACTGCCTGAAGATATTGATTTGAATAGGCTGGCTAACAATGCTACTATCCGTGCAAATGTAACAGTTGAGTATGACTTAAAGCAAAATGGCTCTCGTAAGCCTAAAAAAATCATCCTCACATCTCTCTCTACTGATTAAGTTTTAACCCGCATTAAAGGCTTAGTCAGACAGCCTTACCTAAAATCCCTGTACCTATCAATAGATACAGGGATTTTTTATGTCCACCAAATTCAACCAATTCATTGAGCGCGTCCTCTCCCACGAGGGCGGCTACGTCAATCATCCCAAAGACCCCGGCGGCGAGACCAACTGGGGCATTACCAAACGCACTGCTCAGGCAAACGGCTACAACGGCTCTATGCGTGCCATGACGCGCGAACAGGCGATCGGCATTTACCGTCAAGCATTTTGGGAGCGTTACCACGCCGATCAAATGCCGGAAGCGGTTGCGTTCCAATTCTTCGATGCCTGCATCAACCACGGTCATGGCAATGCTGCCCGTATGCTGCAACGCGCCGTTGGCGTACCGGACGACGGCGTTATCGGAGCAGTCAGCCTCAAAGCCATCAATTCACTTCCTGAAAATGATCTCCTGCTCCGTTTCAACGCCGAGCGTCTGGTCTTTTATACCAAGCTGGGTACGTTCGGATCTTTTGGCAAAGGCTGGATTCGTCGCGTGGCGCAAAACCTGATTCATGCGTCTGCAGATAACACCGATTAAAGGGAGACAAACCATGTCAAAAAAGTCACTCATCGCCCTAATGACCGCAGCCATGCTGCCCGATTTCAGCCACAGCGACCTGGGCATTCGCTACGCCATGCCAACTCAGGGGTGCTGGACGCAAGCCCACCGCAAGAGCGGGGTAGCCGCCGCGAAACGCGCAGCCAAAAAAAAGCGTCGCAAATAACCGCCTTTTTCAAATGGTTGGGCGGCTTGGTATCTAATCCGGCCACAGGGAAAATCAGCCATACCAAACTATGGGCAAACGTGGCAGCCGCCTCTATGACCTATAAGTTCTCGCAAACAGCGGATGCGCCGGAATGGCTCTGGTGGGCTTATGGCGCATTGGTCGGCGGATATGCATTAATCAAACGCGGCATCGCGGCGATTCCGCAGGTCGCTGAAATCCATAAAGGAAAAGACGATGTGGAAAACGCTTAACCCTATTTGGCAGACCCTGATTCTGATTTTGCTGATAGCAGGTGCAGTACCAACGATTTATTTCTGCGGCTATAAGTCCTCAGCAAAGAAGGCGGAAGCTGAAAAAGCCGAAGTCATTGCTACTTATCAGGCTTCAGCCTTGGTCGCCGAGCAGCTCTATACCGAAAAGCTCAAAGCGGCTAATGAAGAAAAACAGCGTTGGTTTGATTTCGCACAAGCACAAAGCCGCGATTTGGCAACCGCCTATCAGCAAATCGGCCGCCAAGCGGCTCAATTGGAGAAGCAGATTGATGAAACTGTACAAAAAGACGGCAACCGTTTTAACGGCCTTGGCACTAACAGCGTGCAACTCTACAACCGTGCCCTCGGCCACGATTAAAACCGTTACCGTTGCGGAAATCCCCCCCGTCTCTTCCGAGCTGCTGCTCGTTCACGAACGCCCCGAGCGTCTGAGTGGCGGCTCTCCCGAACAACTTTTAAACCACGCCGTCCGCTATGGCGAATACTGCCAAAAACTGGAAAAACAAATTTCCGGCTGGCAGACATGGTACAAGAAAGGCCGTCTGAAAAATGACTGATTTTGCCGACCGCGCATCCGAACGCGAAGCCATCTTTCTCGCAGCATCCCTGGCAAAGCATCAACCGCCGTCTGAAACCACCGCCAGCCTCAGTCATTGTGAAGATTGCGGTGCACCGATACCAAAAGCAAGACAACAGGCAGTCAAAGGCTGTACGCGCTGCGTTGTCTGCCAAGAATATTTTGAACACGGATGGCCTTAAAAATGGAAAAAACCTTTATTCACATCGAGTTTTGGCAACTTGTCGGCTTTTTACTCTCATTCCTCGGCATCTGTTTCACCTTCGGCAAAATGCTGCTGGCTCAATTCCGCGAGCAGCAGGACGAACGCCAAAAACAGCAGGAACGCCTACAGGGTAAAGTCGAAATCATGGAAAACAAACTGGCGGAATTCAATGCCGGCCTGCCGCTCACATACGTCCTGCGCGAAGACTACATCCGTAATCAAGTCGTCCTCGAAGCCAAACTCGACAACGTCGCAGAAAAACTCACTGAAATCTACAAAATGGAAAGCGTAAAAAAATGATTAGCCAGGAACTGATCGCCAAACAACGGCGCGAGGGTATGCGTTGGAACATTATCAACACCCTTAATAAAGCCCGACCGCACACGACAAGCGAAACCTTCTTGTTGGACATCATGAACGCGATTTATCCGCAAACCACCGCACTGGAGCTACGCCAACAACTTGATTATCTGGCTGACCGCAAAATGGTAGACCTCAATAAAGCCCCGCACGGCCTGTGGTTTGCCGACTTGACCAGCTTGGGTGTCGATATTGCCGAATATACGGTGGAGTGCCGTGCCGGTATTGCACGGCCTGAGAAAGTATGGAGCTAGGCATGGCGCAACGCAGCAGCATTGAAAAACTCCCCGAAGCCGTCCGACATGAATTTGAACGGAAGCTGGTAGAAAACGGTTTTTCAGACTACCAAGCCATTGCTGAATGGCTGCAAGACCAAGGCTATGAAATCAGCCGCTCAGCCGCCCACCGCTACGGCCAAAAAGTGCAACGTCGTTTTGCTGCCATCAAATCCAGCACCGAAGCCGCGCGACTGATTGCCGAAGGCGCAGCCGATGAAGGCGATACCCGTAGCGAAGCCCTGATGGCCATGCTGCAAACCGAACTGTTCGACGCATTGGTAGCCATAGGCGAGATGGACAGCGAAGAATTAAACGCGCTCGACCGTTTCGGCGTGATGGCCGAGGGTGCGAAGAAAATTAGCGGTCTGATTTCCGCCAGCACACGCCTGAAAGAGTATCAGGCCAAGGTCAAAGCCAAAGTACAGGCGGCCGCCGAAGATGTAGCCAAGCAGGCCAAGAAAGGCGGCTTGTCTGAAGAATCGGTCGAAGCCATCCGCAAGCATATTTTAGGGATTGCATCATGACGCCGTCTGAAATCCGAAATACCCGCCCATCAGCAGACCGTACCCCTACGGTCTTATTGCCGTATCAGCAGGCTTGGTGCGCCGACCAGTCACCTGTGAAGCTGTGCGAAAAATCGCGCCGTATCGGTTTGAGCTGGGGCGAAGCAGCGGACACCGCCTTGCTGGCCGCATCCGCTAAAGGCATGGACGCATGGTACATCGGCTATAACAAAGACATGGCCTTGGAGTTTATCCGCGACTGTGCAGGCTGGGCGAAGCATTACCAGCTGGCGGCAGGCGAAATCGAAGAAACCGAGGAAGTGTTTGTCGAAGGCGACGACCGCCAGGCCGTGTTAGCCTTCGTTATCCGCTTTGCTTCCGGCTTTCGCATTACCGCTTTATCCAGCCGGCCTTCCAACCTACGCGGTAAACAAGGCCGCGTGATTATTGATGAAGCAGCGTTCCACGAACAGCTTGGCGAATTGCTTAAAGCGGCAATGGCCTTGCTGATGTGGGGCGGCCAGGTGCATATCATCTCTACGCATGACGGCGTAGACAACCCGTTCAACGAGTTGATTAACGATGTGCGTGCAGGGAAAAAACCTTATTCCGTCCACCGCATTACCTTTGACGAAGCGGTTGAACAAGGTTTGTACCGCCGTATCTGTCTGCGTTTGGGCAAGGATTGGACACCCCAAGGTGAATCCGCGTGGTGTAAGGAAATTCGTGATTTCTACGGTGAAGATGCCAGCGAAGAGTTGGACTGTATCCCGAAAAACGGCGGCGGCAAATGGTTGAACCGTGCCTTAATTGAAAGCCGTATGACCCCATACACGCCGGTTATCCGCTACGACCAGACCGACGATTTCGGCCTGCTGCCCGAACCGCGCCGCGCAACGGAGGTGGCCGACTGGATAGCCGATACCCTGCAGCCGCTGCTCGACGGTTTGGATAAAACCCAGGTTTCCTTTGTCGGCGAAGACTTTGCCCGCAGCGGCGACCGCACCGTGATTGTTCCGCTCTTACAAAGCAAAGACCTGATTTTAAAACCGCCGTTTGTTTTGGAGCTGGGCAATATGCCGTTTGCCCAGCAGGAGCAAATTATGCAGCACCTGTTGGCCAAGCTACCCAATCTGCGCGGCGCGGCTTTAGATGCACGAGGCAACGGTCAATCTCTGGCAGAAGCCATGCGCGATGCGTTCGGCGCAGAAGTGGTGGAAGCTGTGATGCTGTCGGAAAACTGGTACCGCACCCATACCGCTCCGTTCAAAGCCGCCCTCGAAGACGGCACACTCGACGGCCTACCACGAGATGAAGACATCCTCACCGATTTACGTGCGTTCGAATTAGTCAAAGGCGTGCCTCGTATTCCAGACACCCGAACCAAAGGTCAAGACGGCAAAAAACGCCACGGCGACGCAGCGATTGCCTTTGTCCTTGCCCATTACGCCAGCCGCGAACTCAATACCGGACCGGTACGCGTGGCCAGCCGCCGAATCCGCCGAAAAAGCGCATTAACCAAAGGTTATTAAGGTATTTAAAGAGTACATATCATGCCCAAACCCCACCTCAAACTCAAAACCAGTCAAGGCATCATGACCTTCAAACCGCAGGATTTATCTGCCCATCTCGCCGTTTCCCGCCAGTTTTTCAGCGGTTTTAACGGCTGGCTGCCTAATCCCGACCCCGTTTTGCGCAAAATGGGCAGGCAAATCTCGGTTTACCGCGAGCTGATGCGCGACCCCTTGGTCGGCTCGTTGGTACGCCGCCGAAAAGCCGCCGTCGCACGTCTCGAATGGCGGCTTGAGGGCGAAGATACGCCCCAAAATATCCGTGATTTTATTGATAGCTGGCTGGCTGAAACCGATGTGTACCGCCTGATTAAAGACGTTTTAAACGCCGTTTTTTACGGCTATCAGCCGATCGAGCTGATTTGGCGTACCGATTCTGCATGGCTGCCGGACAAAATGATCGCTAAACCGCAAGAGTGGTTTGCCTTCAACGACGACGGCGAGTTGCGTTACATCCAAAACGGCCTGACCGATACCATTCCCCCACCTTATAAGTTTCTCTGCCCGACACATGAGGCAGATTATCTTAACCCCTACGGCTTAGGCGATTTAGGCTTGGTTTTTTGGCTGGTCACCTTCAAACGCGGCGGCCTTAAATTTTGGATGCAGTTCACAGAGAAATACGGTGCTCCTTGGCTGATCGGAAAAGAGCCGCGTTCCAATACCCCGCAGGATACCGACAAACTGCTGGACGCGCTCGAAGCCTTGATAGGTAACAGTGTCGGCACTATCCCCAGCGATTCCAGCGTTGAAATCCACGAGGCAAGCGGCAAGGCATCATCTATTGATGCTTACGACAAGCTCATCCGTTATTGCCGGTCCGAAATCAGCATTGCACTGCTCGGACAAGACCAAACCACCGAAAAAGACAGCACCCATGCCAGCGCTACCGCCGGTTTGGAGGTTACGGACGACATCCGTGACGGCGATACTCGTATTGTTGAGGCGGCATTAAATCAGTTGATAAAGTGGGTGGTAGAGATTAATTTCGGAGATGTATCTGCGCCGAAATTCGTGCTGTTTGAAAACGAGGAGAGCGGTACAAAAGAGCGTGCCGAAAGAGATAAGATGATGGTGGATGCCGGTGCTAAGTTTACCAATCAATACTGGCAGCGCACATACGGCCTTGAGGACGGCGATTTGGCGGACGAAGTCCAACCAACCCGAGAGGGCAGAACTGCCGATTTCGCCGAGGTTGATTTGATGGATGCAGGTTTGATCATCGACGGACTCGCCCCCGATACAGGCATTCTGAATAAACAAGGCGAACGGCTGACTGCCGTTCTAGTGGCCGAATTAAGGCAGGGAGAAACCGCCGAAGACCTGCTTGACCGTCTGTCCGCCGTCTATCCGAATATGGACGATACTGCCTTACAAAACGAGTTGGCACGCCTGATTTTTCTTTCCGAATTGGTTGGCAAAGTTGAAGTAGCACGGGAGATTAAATCGTGAACTCCGAAGATATTAAAGCCGTCTTCGGCATGACGCCGGAAGCCGCCGTCGCCTATCTAAAGCAAAAAGGCATTGCCGTATCTTGGGACTGGCAGGATATGTTGAACGACGCGCACGCCACTGCTTTTACGGTGGCCAAAACCGCCAAAATGGATGTGCTCTCAGACATCTATTCCGCCGTCGTCGATGCCGCTGAACAAGGGCGGACGCTGGAAGAGTTCAGCCGCGAACTCGCCCCCGTCTTGCAACGCAAAGGCTGGTGGGGCAGGCAGGAAATTGAAAATCCCGAAGGCGAAACCCAAAGCGTACAGCTCGGTAGCCCCCACCGCCTGAAAACCATCTATCTGACCAATATGCAGTCAGCTTACATGGCGGGTCGCTACGCCGAAATGATGGACTCCATCGATACGCACCCTTATTGGCAGTACGTTGCCATCAACGACAGTCGCACCCGCGAAACCCACCGTATGATGCACAACCGTGTCTATGCCGCAGACGACCCTGTTTGGGATACCTTATATCCGCCGCTTGATTTCCGCTGTCGGTGCCGCGTCAAACCCCTGTCGCGCAGTGCGGGCGAAGGGCGCGTCCAACCCCGTCCGACGCTTGAAACCATTACTGTCGATATAGGTTCAAATCCCTATACCGGCGAGGATCGTTACGCACAGCGTACCGGCATCCGTATTAATAACAAATTTATCGCCCCAAACGCAGGCTTCAATGCCAACCAAGGCAAATCTATGCTGTCTCGCATGGCGCAAATCGCCGTAGACAAAGCACAGGCAACTCATCCGGACATCGCTCGTATCGCCATCAAGACCATGATGACTAACCAAAAATTCAAAAACGCCTTAACCCCCGAATCGTTGGCATGGGTACGTGAATTATTGGGGATCTGACCATGCTTGAAATTAAATTAGACGCAAACCGGCTCAATCACGGTTTAAGTACACTGCTCAAAAATGCCTCTAACACCCGCACCATGATGCGAGGCATCGCCACTGAGTTGCTGTCTATGACCGAAGAGAACTTCGAATCCGAAAGTTGGGGCGTACAGCAATGGAAACAAAGCCGTCGCGCCGCAGACGAAGGAGGCAAAACCCTGCAAAAAAGTGGGCAACTTGCCGCCAGCCTGACAACACAGGTCGGCAGCAACTATGCCCGCATCGGCAGCAACAAAAAATACGCCGCCATCCACCACCTCGGAGGTCAAGCAGGTCGCGGCCACAAAACCAATCTCCCCGCGCGCCCCTATCTCCCCATCAACGGCAACAACCAACCCCAACCAGACGCCGAACGCCGAATCCTAGACATCGCCATCGCCGCCCTCAAAAAAGGACTCTGACAACAAAAAACGGACGAGAAAACCCGTCCGTTTTTTGTTTCACTACCTGTAACTCTTTTTCACTTTTCCTATCCCCCATCATCCTACTTCTTCCCACTTCTTCCCATTTATCTCATCATTCCCTATATATTTATCTCATTAGGTTTCATATTTCCCCACGGCGGCAATGGCAATACGGCGGCGTTTCAGACGGCCTCTTTCCTTATTCCTTCACTGCCCTACTGATAGAGGCTGTCGGATGCTTAGCAGGCCAAATTCATGAAGATTACAGAATCTGCCTCCTCCAACCTTCTCCCAAAAATAGGAGAGGGATTTTTTTGGACAATTCACAAGATAAGAGGGAAGTAAAGTGAATGATAAACACTTGCATTCCTGTTTCTTATTTCTTATACTTTACATTAATAGTTTGTTTTATGTAAATATGTAAACACAAATATTTGCATACTGACGGAGCAATTGGATTACCTGATGTTCAATCCACCCCGACGTATGCCGTCTGAAAGGATAAGGAAATGCAGAAACACACCCTCCGCCGCCTCCCCCTATTGATTGCTGCCGCTTTCGCCTCCGAATGGATTTATGCCGCCGATGCGGTGCAAGATGCGGAACAGGTGCAGTTAGAAGAAGTCGTCGTCACCGGCGAACGCACCAACCGCAGCGGCTTTGAAACCGCCACGTCCAACCGCGTTTTCTCCACGCCGAACATCGACCGCAGCGGCCACAACCTTTCCGCAACCGACCTGCTCAAACAGACTGTGAACACGGTGGACTTGGGTAGCGGCAACGATTTGCCGACCGTGCGCGGCGTGGACGGCTCCGGCCCTGCCGTCGGTGCGGTGGTGTTTTTTGCGGGCACGCGGCCGCGCCTGAACCTGTCCATAGACGGCCGCTCCGCCACTTACAACGAATACGCCTTCGGCACGCAGTCGCTGTGGGATATGCAGCAAGTGGAAGTCTTGCGCGGGCCGCAAAGCCATGTGCGCGGGCAGAACGCTGTGGCGGGCGCGGTGGTGATGCGTTCCAAAGACCCGACCAACGAATGGGAAGGTGCGCTGCGCTTGGGTTTGGGCAACCAGAAAACGCGCAACATTGCCGGCGTAGTGTCTGGTCCGATTGTGAAAAACAACCTTGCCTTCCGCTTGAGCGCGGAACGGCAGCAGCGCGAAAGCTACGAGCCGTTCGTGTCCTATGAGCCGACCGGCAACCCGCGCCGCGTGGAAAACTCCAACGTGCGCTTCAAACTCCTGCTCACGCCCGAAAGCCATCCCGATTTTTACAGCCGCCTGACGCTGAACCACATCCGTTCGCGCGCGCCGCAAAACGAAATCATGGGTAACACCGCCAGCCGCCGTTTTTTAAAAGAAAAGCCCGTGTTCGTAACCGGCTCGACATCAGGCATCTGGGACGTATCGTGGCAGCTTAACGACTATCTGAAACTGGAAAACAAACTGGTTTACGGCCGCTACCACAACGAGCGGCTGCATCTGCCGATGACCGTCAGCCCGCAAGGCGTACCCGCCGAACTCAAAGGCCGCGAACTGCAATGGGAGCCGGTATTGCATTTTTCCAACAAAGGCCGTCTGAAAGGCCTTGCCGGGCTGCACTACTTCCACAGCAAACAAGACGAATGGGTGGATATCCGCAGCGTCGGCGGTCGCAACACCTTTGATGACCGCAACAACGTGCGCGCTCTGTTTGCCGAAACCACATACAGCCCCAGCGAAAAATGGGACATCACTGCCGCCGCCCGCCTTGAAAAAGAAACGCACAAACGAAGCGGCGGCAGCGGCGCACTGCACCTCGATTTAGACAAAGGCCAGACCGTGTTCCTGCCCAAAATCGACATCGCTTTCAAACCCACCGACCAATGGGTCAGCGGCATCAAAGCCGCGCGCGGCTACAACCCCGGCGGCGCGGGCATCACCTTCGGCCGCCCCGTCGTAACCTACACTTATGAACCCGAATATGTGAACAACTACGAGTGGTACACCCGCTGGCGCAGCGCAGACCGCCGCCTGCAACTCTCCGGCAACCTGTTCCTGAACCACTACCGCGACATGCAGCTTCCCTTCTATCTCGGCACCAACTCCGTCGTCATCCGCAACGCCAAAAAAGTCCACACATACGGCGCAGAACTTACCGCCGACTGGCAGGCGACCGACAGCCTGAAACTCACCACCGGACTGGGGCTGCTCAACACCAAAATCAAAAGCTATCCCGACAGCGGTATCGAAGGCAACAAACTCGGCCGCGCGCCCAAATACACCGCCAACATCGGCGTGAAATACCTGAACGACAAAGGCTGGGAAGCCGGCGGCGATGTGCGCTTCTACGGCGGCTACTACTCCGCTGCCGACAATGCCGAATCAGGCAAAATCAGCGCATACAACCAAGTCAACCTCTACACCGCCTACAACTTCAAACAAGGCCGCGTCTCGCTCTACGCCGACAACGTGTTCAACCGCCGCCAACCCATATTCATTTCCAGCGCCGACCGCCAAGACGCGCTCTACCAACGCCCCAGAAGCATGGGCGTGAGCGCGGAATGGAAGTTTTAAATGAAGCTGAAATGATGGAGGCCGTCTGAAAAAACATAGGTCGGACATTTATGCCCGACCTACCGTTTATTCCTCCAAAACACCCAAAGGAATCCCATGCACTACTTCACCCCCGCCAAAACCCTGCCCGAAGGCACCATCTACCTGACCGACCTGACCCACGTCGCCGACTTCGCCGACTGGCTGACCGAATTCGAAACCCTGTTAAACCAAAACCCCCGCTTTGCCACCGTCTGCACCCCGATGCGGCGGCAGGTGAGCGACGAACAGCGCATTGCCGATCGCAAAACCTACATCGAATGGATAAAGGCACACCGGCCGCAACTGTCCGAACGCTGCGCCGCCATGCTCCTTATCGAACCCGACGCGGCGCAACTGGCGTTCTTCCGTGAACAATCGTCCAAACTCGGCCCCGCGCTGGGTGTGAACTACATCGTCGAAGCAGATGAAACAACCGCCCTGCTTCGTGCAGAAGAAGCGTTGAAGGCCGTCTGAAAAGATACTAAACCTATTTAAATACAAATCAAGTATTGCCACCCAATATGTTCAGACGGCCTTGTCCCTTTATTTGCCTCATCTTCAAAAGAATCATGTGATGTCCGACAATCAGACTTCCCCAAACTCACGCGACTGGCTGCTGCTTATCGGCGGCAGCACTTACAAATTCACGCTAACCGGTTTTTATCTGGTCGCGCTGGTCGCTATTTTGAAAAATCACGGTTACAGCCTGAACCAACTGAGCTGGATACATTTAATCAGCGGTATCGAAGCGGCGAAGGTATTGTTTGCCGCACTGATGGAGCGGCGGCCGGCAGGGTGGTTCGGGCGGTTTCGCGGCTGGCTGCTGGCGGCGACGCTGGGGCTTTCGGCAGTATTCGGACTGATGGCCTGTACCGACATAACGCAGAACTTCGCGCTGCTTTTGACCTGCTGCGTACTGCTCTCGGCGATGTCGGCGGTGTACGGCTGCGCGATGCTGGGTTTGTCGTGCATCGTCCTGCCGCACCGCGAACGCGGTTTCGGCGGCGTGATTCAAACGATGGCGGCACGCGGCGGCAAGATGATCGGCGGCGCGCTGGTATTGTGGCTGTATCAGGAATACGGACAGACGGCGGCGGCCGGCTTTATGCTGGCGTTCAGCCTACTGATGCTGCTGCAACTCTTGTACTACCGCGAGCCGGAAAGCCCGACGGCGCAAGGCAGTTGGACAGCGTTGGCGGCGCGGCTGGTCTCCTTTTGGCGGCAGCCTGAAACGGGCTGGCGATGGCTGGTTTTTCTATTTGCCGTTGCCGCGCCATATGCGTTTATGGCGGCAACTTTTGTACCCAAGCTGGCGGATTTGGGCTTCACTCCGAAACAGACGGGCGGAATTTTGGCGGTAGGTATTCCTGTTGCCTGCCTGATTGTGACGCCGCTGTCGGGCTGGTTTTCGCGCAATTATCCGCGCCGCAAACTCGTGTTCCTGCTCTACGCGCTGCAACTGCCGCTTTTGGCGTCCATGACCGCCATCGACGCGCTCGCCCGCGTCCACCCTTGGCTGCCGCCCGCGCAAATCATTGCCCTGAGCCTGAGCTACACGCTGCTGCTGCCGGTGATACTGGCCTTGGTGATGGACAAATCCGACCGCGCCACCGCTGCACTCGACAGCAGCCTGCAATTTTCCGTCGTCCTGCTCGGCAGTTACGCGGCCGGTTTCGCCGCCCTACGTCTGGCAAAGGCTATTGGTTATACAGATGCGTATTGGGTTGCAGTGTGCTTGGCCGTATTGGTAGGCCTGCTTTTATATTTGAATAGAAATTTATTCAATCATTCAGAGCGTGATTCACAATAATTCGCTCAGATATTTATCTATTGATTTTAATTGGGCACTCCTCCGGATAATTTTTCATTTTATTGCACAATCTCTCATGAAAATATAACAAAACGTGCCCATAATACTGCCGTTATTACACTCTTAAATTCAAAAGGAACCTCATGACTGCTGTTCTCATCGTTCTCGGCTTGATCGCCATTGTTGTCGGCATTTTAGGCACGATTTACCCTGCCTTGCCCGGATTGGGTTTGATGTTTGGTGGCGCATGGCTGTTGGGTTATGCCGGCGATTATCAAGTGTTTGGCTCGGGTACGCTGACCTTTTTGGCCATCGTTGCCGTATTCGGTACTGCGATGGACTATGTGGCGGGGGCATTGGGTGCAAAATATACTGGAGCAAGTAAAACCGCGGTTTGGGGTGCATTTATCGGCGGTATCGTCGGTGCATTCTTCTCTATTCCCGGCTTGTTGCTCGGCCCTTTGACCGGTGCGGCCATCGGAGAATTTATCGCACGCAAAGACACTTGGCAGGCAGGCAAAGTCGGTATCGGTACGTTTATCGGCTTCATCATCGGCACTGTGGCCAAAATCGGCTGCGCATTGACCATTGCAATGACCATCCTGTTTGTTTGGTTGGCCTCGTTGTTCTAAGACAAAACATTAAAGGCCGTCTGAATTTCAAGCATTCAGACGGCCTTATATATTGCGTTCCATCAGGGGCGCATATTCTTAATTCTTGTAAAGCCCCTTAACTAAGCCAGTGAAGGGGCTTTAATTATGCTTATTTTCTATACCGTAAATCCCGAACCAGTATCTTTTCCAAAGTCTTATATCCTCAAAGTTTTCAAGGATATAAATGATGAATCTCAATGTGTCAAAACCCTTTGCTTTCCTATTTCTTATCCAGCTTTAAAACACAAGGCTGAAAATGCCGCAAACGAATGCGGAAGACTTCTAGTAAGGGAATTGATGAATGAGGAATTTAGACGTGAAAGCTTGGGAAGATAAAGCCGTGGCGGTAGGCACAGACATGGCGGCCGCGCCAGCGGACGGCAAGGCTGCGACAACCGCCGAAGGCTGCCCCCCTAGGCTAATAGGGGGGGAGCAAAATAAAACCCCTAATCCGAAGGGTGCGGAAAAATCGGAGAACCAAGACTTCGAATTTGAATATTTCAGCCATTTCGTATCGGATGGAAAAGGTAAATTCATTGAAATACCGTTAAGAAGAGGAAGGGATGACGGCGCATTTATTGACCAAATCACTTTCACAATTCACGAAGACAGTTTGCCGAAAGTAACAGGTAAAGGATTGGTATCCGATACGGAATTCGTTGTGAAGTATAGCGAGCTGTTAGAAGAAATTTTAGGTTTTGGTATTACACAAAAATTACCGTTCAAAGGAAAGTTTTTCTATAAAAGCTGTTACCAACTTGGCCCGGATAACGTCGAATACGGAAAAGTTCATTACGGCGGTCAGAGAGAAACAATGCTGGTTGAATTGAATGGTACAGGTTGTCAGGCTGCTATACCCGGTTGGGAAAACCGACTGTATGAGTTTTTAAGTAAGTGCATTCGTCCAAAAATTACCCGTGTTGACGTAGCCCATGATTTTTTTAATGGCGAATACACACCCGATCAGGCATTACTTGATCATGATAACGGTCATTTTGACGTGCATAACATGAGGCCTAAAAGCGAATGCCGAGGTACTGCATGGCGCAATGATGATGGTAGCGGCAAAACATTTTATGTAGGTAAACGCGGAAATTCTAAATTTACACGTGTTTATGAGAAAGGAAAACAATTTGGCGATGTTAACAGTCCTTGGGTCAGGTTTGAAACTGAATTTCGGGCGGGCGATATAGAAATTCCCTTAGATGTTTTGCTTTATCCCGGTTCGTATCTTGGTGGTGCTTATCCGATATGTACGGCGATATTCAAAACAGAATCCAAGCGGATGGATGCCAAGACAGAAACAGTAAATCTATCTTTCGATCATAAACTGTTTCATGCGCGTAATCAGGTTGGAAAGATGGTTAATTTCCTCCGCGATATAGGCTGGGATGATACAAAAATCGTCGATGAACTTGTAAAAGGCATTGAAGGTTATCCCAAAGGGTTACAACCTGAACAATACGATTGTAGAGATCAGACACAAAAGATTCAGTATATACACGAAGAGCAAAAAGCAATTGATGATTTGAACATGCAAACATTACTTGATGATTTGCTTGATGAGAAAGAAACCGCATTCCCACAAGATAGGGAAAAACAACACATTAAAGACATCGAACTCGAAGAGAAAATTATTTCAAATTTTTTAAACAAGTAAAGGAAATTCAAAATGTTTGAGCAAAGCCAAGTAACCACGTATTCATCAACCCTGTTGGGCGCAAAACAATTTAAAGGCGAAATCGACGGTAACAAAATCGATTCTTGCACTGTTTTGGTAGCCAGCCCCATGCCTTCAAACGGCAATGCCGTAGGCTTTACCGCGGCAAGCATGAAATTTGGCGATAGCCATAATTTCGACAAGCTGAAAAATCTTAAATTCCCATGCGCGGTTGACGTAACCGTTGCAATGGAATCAACAGGTAAAGGCCTTGTTCCAAAATTGCTTGATTTTCAGGTTAAAGGCGCAGCGCCCAAAGCCTAAGAAAGGCTGAATCATGAGTAAGTATCAGCAAAAATTTATTGTACAAGAACTCGAAAACCATGAATTTATCTATCCCGATCCATTCGGCGATATTGGCTTTACGCCTAACATTAAATCTGCCGGTCAATATGAAAGTTATGAAGATGCTTTCAGTTCGGCGATTGAAGAAATCGGCGGCGAATTTTTAATTTTCAGTTTTTATACAAAAGAAGATTAAGTTTAAGAGGCTCGGCGGGCGGTCTCTAAAACCTTCACATAGCCCGCAAACACATTTTTTTAAACATTTCGTTAAGGAAAACATCATGAAATTGATGAACACTTGCCGTAAATACGGCGCAAAACTGGCCGTTGTTGCCGCTGCTCCTCTGGCTTTTGCTACTCAAGCATTGGCCGAAGTACCTGAAAGCGTTAAAACCGA
>NZ_KV821264.1:1189-1918 GCF_001815615.1 Neisseria sp. HMSC075C10 | reverse complement strand
CGCTTCAATCTTCGCTATCCAGCTGATCCGCCGCGTATTGCGCTAATTTGAGGCATATTTCAGACGACCCCTTAAAGGTCGTCTGAATACTAATTGACATGAGAATTTAAATAATGGGCTACCAAGTCGGAAATAATTGTTACGCAACCCGTCAGGATGCCGAAAACGTCTATTTCAGTTTAGTGCCTCCCAAAATTGGCGATGACGGAAAGTTATATCAGCTTAATTTTACTAAGTTTGGCTGGAAATATGGGGAGCAGATTTTAAAAGCTGAATTGCCAGAATGTAACCCGATAGACAGCATGAAGGACGGATCCTATATAGGCTGGTCAGTTGTTGCCATCATGGCAGCGGTTTGGGGTATCAGGTTGATATGGCAGAAATTGAGGTAGCACTATGATGGATTTTTATTTTTATCTTGGTGTGTTTGTTCCGGTCGTGGTGGGCTGGATGATTTTTAAATAGGTAGTGATAGGTAGTGATATGGACGATGATTTTGAGTATGAACAAGGGGCTAGTTATGGTGGAGCAGATTATGGCTTCGGTGATTTTATGGAGCCTGACTCTGATCATGAAACGCACGAAGATTATATGGATAGGGTTTGGTCAGATGGTTATGACCAACATCAGGATTATTTAATTTTTCTGATTGATGCCGGTCTTATGCCAGAAGATAGTACGGTTGAAGACATGATAGCTAGTGGTTATGGTTCGTTTTAATGAAGAAGC
>NZ_KV821264.1:0-1089 GCF_001815615.1 Neisseria sp. HMSC075C10 | reverse complement strand
AAGCGATATAATCTAACTTTCAGCAACCATTACGAAAGTTAGATTATGTTTTATATTTCAGAAGAAGAATTGAGATTTAAAAAAGATACGAATCCTAATTATTCAAATGAAAAATTGTGTCATGTGTTTATGACTGAATTATTCAATTTGAAAAATTTGTATCCGTTCCATAATTTTATTGAGATTGCAAAAAACGCAATGCAATATTATTTGAACAGAAGTTACTTAGATGAAGTAATTGTATTTTTTGAAGATTGTTCAATTCTGAAAGTGAATTTCAAAAAAGATGGGTTTGAGTGGTCTGAACATTATGATGAAGATATTACAACGGCTTTTTATTACGGTCGTTATACTTTTAGGGTTTAATTTTTCGTTCGCTGATGTCGACATACACGTTGAAAAAAATGGTCGTATGCGTGTACCGGCTGGCGGATTTAATCAGAATGGGATACGCCCTTGGATGTATCTTGATAATAATGGACCTAAGTTTCATCATGAATATGTTTCAAGATTTGATAAATCACTTCACGTCCGTGAAGCCTCCACCGGTCTCCGCTCTGCCTCAACTGTCCCCGTAACGTTAGAAGCTAGAGTATCCCGAAAAGCCGTCCTTTCAGGCGCATTTGGCCTGGTAAAAGCAGGCGCAAAACTTGCTTTAAAAGCTGCTCCTTATGTTGGTGCTGCTTCATATGCTTATGATGCCTATCAGGCCGTTAATCCGTCTCTTGAATCTGCTGGATATGAATACAATGATGTAAGCAACGAGTATTTAAAAGTTTATAAAGATGCTTTATGTACGATTGATAAAGATTCCTGTGTAGGCGTTGATACATCTGTTATGCGTGCATTAAGTAAAGGTGGCGTTAGTGAAAAACAAGCTCAACAATTATTATTAATGCAAGTTGAATCAGAATTTAAAAAGTATTTTGATAATGTCATAAAACCTAATGAGCCAGATATTTATTTTAAATATTGTTTTTGGCTCGATGGCGTAGCTTGTGAAACCAGTAAACAATCTAGGTATGGTTATTATTTTCAAAATAGAGCTTTAACAAAAATTTTAGAAGAGGATGAATTTTTAAAAATTGC
>NZ_KV821263.1:0-15752 GCF_001815615.1 Neisseria sp. HMSC075C10 | reverse complement strand
CGTAGAAATGGTAATGCCAGGTGAGAACGTGACCATTACTGTAGAACTGATTGCGCCAATCGCTATGGAAGAAGGTCTGCGCTTTGCGATTCGCGAAGGTGGTCGTACCGTAGGTGCGGGTGTGGTTTCTTCTGTAATTGCTTAATTGAGGGATATTGATAAATGGCAAACCAAAAAATCCGTATCCGCCTGAAAGCTTATGATTACAGTCTGATTGACCGTTCTGCGCAAGAAATTGTTGAAACTGCCAAACGTACTGGCGCTGTTGTTAAAGGTCCGATTCCTTTGCCAACTAAAATCGAACGTTTCAACATCTTGCGTTCTCCTCACGTGAACAAAACTTCTCGTGAACAATTGGAAATCCGTACCCACTTGCGTCTGATGGACATCGTGGATTGGACTGACAAAACTACTGATGCACTGATGAAACTGGATCTTCCAGCAGGTGTGGATGTAGAAATTAAAGTTCAATAAGAACTAAAAAACCGAACAGTTTGGCTGTTCGGTTTTTTATAGAATTCTTAGGCCGTCTGAAAATTTTCAGATATTTGGCAACACTTCATCCGAAAAAAATGATGGGTTTAAGAAGTAAAATTGAAATTTTTGTTGATATTTCTTTGATTTGTCAATTATAATGGCGGACTTGGTACATCCGTATCAAGTTTAACTTTGTCTGAAAGGCAGGCCAATCGTAGCCCGCCCCTTTACTTAAAAGGAAAATAATCATGACTTTAGGTCTGGTTGGACGCAAAGTTGGTATGACTCGCGTGTTCGACGAACAGGGTGTTTCTGTTCCGGTAACCGTTTTGGATATGTCTGCCAACCGCGTTACACAAGTGAAATCCAAAGATACTGACGGCTACACTGCTGTACAAGTTACCTTTGGTCAGAAAAAAGCTAATCGTGTCAACAAAACTGAAGCCGGTCACTTTGCTAAAGCAGGTGTTGAAGCTGGTCGCGGTTTGGTTGAGTTTGCTTTGACTGAAGAAAAACTGGCTGAATTGAAAGCCGGTGATGAAATTACCGTTTCTATGTTTGAAGTTGGTCAATTGGTAGATGTAACCGGTACCTCTAAAGGTAAAGGTTTCTCTGGTACGATCAAACGTCATAACTTCGGTGCTCAACGTACTTCCCACGGTAACTCCCGTTCTCACCGTGTTCCTGGTTCTATCGGTATGGCACAAGACCCTGGTCGCGTGTTCCCTGGTAAACGTATGGCAGGTCAATACGGTAACACTAAAGCAACTGTTCAAAAATTGGAAGTTGTACGTGTTGATGCTGAACGCCAACTCTTGTTGGTTAAAGGTGCTGTTCCGGGTTCGGTTAACAGCGACGTCGTGGTTCGTCCTAGCGTGAAAGTAGGTGCGTAATGGAATTGAAAGTAATTGACGCTAAAGGACAAGTATCTGGCAGCTTGGCTGTTTCTGATGCTTTGTTTGCTCGTGAATACAATGAAGCTTTGGTTCACCAACTGGTTACTGCTTACTTGGCAAATGCCCGTTCTGGTAATCGTGCTCAAAAAACTCGTGCCGAAGTAAACCACTCTACTAAAAAGCCATGGCGCCAAAAAGGTACCGGTCGTGCTCGTTCTGGTATGACTTCTTCTCCGCTGTGGCGTAAAGGTGGTCGTGCATTCCCAAACAAACCTGACGAAAACTTCACTCAAAAAGTGAACCGTAAAATGTATCGTGCCGGTATGGCGACTATTTTATCCCAACTGGCTCGTGATGAACGTTTATTTGCAATCGAAGCATTGACTGCTGAAACTCCTAAAACCAAAGTTTTTGCCGAACAAGTGAAAAACTTGGGTTTGGAGCAAGTTCTGTTTGTAACTAAACAGCTCGACGAGAATGTTTACTTGGCTTCACGCAACTTGCCTAACGTATTAGTTTTGGAAGCTCAACAAGTTGATCCTTACAGCTTGCTGCGTTACAAAAAAGTCGTTATCACTAAAGATGCAGTTGCACAATTAGAGGAGCAATGGGTATGAATCAACAACGTTTGACTCAAGTAATCTTGGCACCTATCGTTTCTGAAAAAAGCAACGTATTGGCTGAAAAACGTAACCAAATGACGTTTAAAGTTTTGGCAAATGCAACCAAACCTGAAATTAAAGCGGCTGTTGAGCTGCTGTTCGGCGTTCAAGTTGCAGACGTTACTACTGTTACCATTAAAGGTAAAGTTAAACGTTTTGGTCGTACTTTAGGTCGTCGCAGTGATGTTAAAAAGGCTTATGTAAGCCTGGCTGCCGGTCAAGAGTTGGATTTGGAAGCCGCTGCTGCAGCTGCAGATAAGGAATAAACAAAATGGCAATCGTTAAAATGAAGCCGACCTCTGCAGGCCGTCGCGGCATGGTTCGCGTGGTAACAGAAGGTTTGCACAAAGGTGCACCTTATGCACCTCTGCTGGAAAAGAAAAATTCTACTGCCGGTCGTAACAACAATGGTCATATCACTACCCGTCATAAAGGTGGTGGCCATAAACATCATTACCGCGTTGTAGATTTCAAACGTAACAAAGACGGTATCCCTGCGAAAGTAGAGCGTATCGAATATGACCCTAACCGTACTGCATTTATCGCACTGTTGTGCTATGCAGATGGTGAGCGTCGCTACATCATTGCTCCTCGTGGTATTCAAGCAGGTGCAGTATTGGTTTCCGGTGCTGAGGCTGCTATCAAAGTAGGTAACACTCTGCCGATCCGCAATATTCCTGTTGGTACAACTATTCACTGTATCGAAATGAAACCAGGTAAAGGTGCGCAAATTGCGCGTTCTGCTGGTGCTTCTGCGGTATTGCTTGCAAAAGAAGGTGCTTACGCACAAGTTCGTTTGCGTTCTGGTGAAGTACGCAAAATTAGCGTAAATTGCCGTGCAACTATCGGTGAAGTTGGTAACGAAGAACAAAGCCTGAAAAAAATCGGTAAAGCTGGTGCTAACCGCTGGCGTGGTATTCGTCCGACCGTTCGTGGTGTTGTAATGAACCCTGTTGATCACCCACATGGTGGTGGTGAAGGCCGTACTGGTGAGGCTCGCGAACCGGTTAGCCCATGGGGTACTCCTGCTAAGGGCTACCGCACTCGTAATAACAAACGCACGGATAACATGATTGTTCGTCGTCGTTACTCAAATAAAGGTTAATTAGTATGGCTCGTTCATTAAAAAAAGGCCCATATGTAGACCTGCATTTGCTGAAAAAAGTAGATGCTGCTCGTGCAAGCAACGACAAACGCCCAATTAAAACTTGGTCACGTCGTTCTACCATTTTGCCTGATTTTATCGGTCTAACTATCGCTGTTCACAACGGTCGCACTCACGTGCCTGTGTTCATCAGCGACAATATGGTTGGTCATAAATTGGGTGAGTTCTCATTGACCCGTACCTTTAAAGGCCACTTGGCTGATAAAAAGGCTAAAAAGAAATAAGGTGAATCATGAGAGTAAGTGCACAACATAAAAACGCCCGTATTTCAGCTCAAAAAGCTCGTTTGGTGGCTGATTTAATTCGTGGTAAAGACGTTGCCCAAGCTTTGAATATCTTGGCATTCAGCCCTAAAAAAGGTGCTGAGCTGATTAAAAAAGTATTGGAATCAGCAATCGCCAATGCCGAGCACAACAATGGTGCTGATATTGACGAATTGAAAGTGGTAACTATCTTTGTTGACAAAGGCCCAAGCTTGAAACGTTTCCAAGCTCGTGCCAAAGGTCGCGGTAACCGCATCGAGAAACAAACTTGTCATATTAATGTGACAGTGGGCAACTAAGGAAAAGCTATGGGACAAAAGATTAACCCTACAGGCTTTCGCCTGGCGGTAACTAAAGACTGGGCTTCAAAATGGTTTGCTAAAAGCACCGACTTTTCTACTGTTTTGAAACAAGATATTGATGTTCGTAACTACTTGCGTAAAAAACTGGCTAATGCTTCAGTTGGTCGCGTAGTGATCGAGCGTCCTGCTAAATCTGCACGTATTACCATTCACTCTGCTCGTCCAGGTGTGGTTATTGGTAAAAAAGGTGAGGATATTGAAATCTTGAAGCGTGACTTGCAAGCTCTGATGGGTGTGCCTGTTCATGTAAATATTGAAGAGATTCGTCGTCCTGAATTGGATGCACAAATCATTGCTGATGGTATTGCCCAGCAGCTTGAAAAACGTGTTCAATTCCGTCGCGCTATGAAACGTGCAATGCAAAATGCAATGCGTTCTGGTGCTAAAGGCATCAAGATCATGACTTCAGGCCGTCTGAATGGTGCAGATATCGCTCGTAGCGAATGGTACCGTGAAGGTCGTGTGCCTTTGCATACTTTGCGTGCGAACGTAGATTATGCAACTAGCGAAGCACACACCACTTATGGTGTGCTGGGTCTGAAAGTTTGGGTTTATACAGAAGGTAATATTAAATCTTCTAAACCTGAGCATGAGAAGAAACAAAGAAAGGCAGGTGGACGTAATGCTGCAGCCAACTAGACTGAAATATCGCAAGCAACAAAAAGGTCGTAATACCGGTATTGCTACTCGCGGTAACAAAGTAAGTTTCGGTGAGTTCGGTTTGAAAGCCGTAGGCCGTGGTCGTTTGACTGCCCGCCAAATCGAAGCTGCTCGTCGTACTATGACTCGTCATATTAAACGTGGCGGTCGTATTTGGATTCGTGTATTCCCTGATAAACCAATTACTGAGAAACCTATCCAAGTCCGTATGGGTGGCGGTAAAGGTAATGTGGAATATTACATTGCTGAAGTTAAACCAGGCAAAGTATTGTACGAAATGGACGGTGTTCCTGAGTCTTTGGCTCGTGAAGCATTTGAATTGGCCGCTGCCAAATTGCCTATTCCTACAACCTTTGTAGTAAGACAGGTGGGTCAATAATGAAAGCAAATGAATTGAAAGACAAATCTATTGAGCAATTAAACTCTGATTTGTTGGACTTGTTGAAAGCTCAGTTTGGCTTACGCATGCAAAATGCAACCGGTCAGTTGGGTAAATCTAGCGAGTTGAAACGTGTACGTCGCGATATTGCTCGTATTAAAACCATTTTAACTGAAAAAGGTGCTAAGTAATGAGCGAAGCTAAAAATGTTCGTACTTTGCAAGGCAAAGTGGTAAGCGACAAAATGGACAAAACTGTTACAGTATTGGTTGAACGTAAAGTTAAACACCCTCTGTACGGTAAAATTATTCGTTTATCAACTAAAATCCATGCTCATGATGAAAACAATCAATATGGCATTGGTGATGTAGTGGTAATCGAGGAATCTCGTCCTTTGTCAAAAACCAAGTCTTGGGTTGTAAAAGAATTGGTTGAGAAAGCGCGTACTGTTTGATTTAAAACACAGTAATGTAGCTTAATAAGAAACGAAGTCTTGCAGCAAAGTTAATTTGCGTGTAAACTTCGTTTCTTATCTTCCAGCTTCTTATGGAAGTTTCTCTCCCTTCGGGATCCAAGACTGGTTTACTAGAACCGTGATGGTTTCATTTAATAAGCAGCTTAAAGTAAGGTGCGAGTTATATGAAAGTGGTAAATTAAGTTGGTTAATTTAAAGGTACTAATATGATTCAAATGCAGACCATCTTAGATGTGGCTGATAACTCTGGTGCGCGTCGCGTAATGTGCATCAAAGTATTAGGCGGATCTAAGCGTCGCTACGCTTCTGTTGGCGATATTATTAAAGTTGCAGTTAAAGATGCAGCCCCACGTGGTCGTGTCAAAAAAGGTGATGTATACAATGCGGTAGTTGTTCGTACTGCTAAGGGTGTGCGTCGTCCTGATGGTGCGTTAATTAAATTCGATAACAATGCTGCTGTGTTGTTGAATAATAAACTTGAACCTCTGGGTACTCGTATTTTTGGTCCGGTAACCCGTGAATTGCGTACTGAGCGATTTATGAAAATCGTTTCATTGGCGCCTGAAGTATTATAAGGAATAGCGCGATGAATAAAATCATTAAAGGCGATCAGGTTGTAGTGATTACCGGTAAAGATAAAGGTAAGCAAGGTCAAGTAGTTCGAGTATTGGGTGATAAAGTTGTTGTTGAGGGTGTTAATGTTGTAAAACGCCATCAAAAACCTAATCCAATGCGCGGTATTGAGGGTGGCATTATTACTAAAGAAATGCCTTTGGATATTTCTAATGTTGCAATCCTGAATCCGGAAACTAATAAAGCAGACCGTGTTGGTATTAAGCTGATTGAAAATGAAGGCAAAGTTAAACGCGTTCGTTTCTTCAAATCAAATGGCTCTATCATTGGAGCATAAGGAGATAACATGGCTCGTTTGAGAGAGTTTTATAAAGATACAGTTGTTCCTGAATTGGTTAAACAATTTGGTTACAAATCAGTAATGGAAGTTCCACGTATTGAAAAAATCACCTTGAATATGGGTGTGGGTGAAGCTGTTGCTGATAAAAAAGTTATGGAACACGCTGTTTCTGATTTAGAGAAAATTGCTGGTCAAAAACCAGTTGTTACTGTTGCTCGTAAATCTATCGCGGGTTTTAAAATCCGTGATAACTATCCAGTTGGTTGCAAAGTAACTTTGCGTCGTGATCAAATGTTTGAATTCTTGGATCGTTTGATTACTATTGCGTTGCCTCGCGTACGTGACTTCCGTGGTGTAAGCGGTAAATCATTTGATGGTCGTGGCAATTACAATATGGGCGTTCGTGAGCAAATTATTTTCCCGGAAATTGAATACGATAAAATCGATGCTTTGCGTGGTTTGAATATTACTATTACAACTACTGCAAAAACTGATGAAGAAGCGAAAGCTTTGTTGTCACTGTTCAAGTTTCCGTTTAAAGGATAATCATGGCTAAGAAAGCACTTATTAATCGTGAGCTGAAACGTCAAGCATTGGCGAAAAAGTTTGCAGCTAAACGTGAGGCAATTTTCGCTGTTATTAATGATGCTAATGCGACTGAAGAAGAACGTTTTGAAGCACGTTTGAAATTTCAATCCATTCCTCGTAATGCAGCACCTGTACGTCAACGTCGTCGTTGTGCTTTAACAGGTCGTCCTCGTGGCACTTTCCGTAAATTTGGTTTGGGCCGTATTAAAATCCGTGAAATCGCTATGCGTGGCGAGATCCCTGGTGTTGTTAAAGCTAGCTGGTAATAGGAGTATAAATAATGAGTATGCATGATCCTATTTCCGATATGTTGACTCGTATTCGCAATGCGCAACGTGCTAATAAAGCAGCAGTTGCCATGCCTTCCTCTAAACTGAAATGTGCAATTGCAAAAGTTCTGAAAGAAGAAGGTTATATCGAGGATTTTGCGGTTTCTGCTGATGCAAAACCGGTATTGGAAATTCAATTGAAATACTATGCAGGTCGTCCTGTGATTGAGCAAATTAAACGTGTTTCACGTCCAGGTTTGCGTATTTACAAAGCATCAAGTGAGATCCCTAGCGTAATGAATGGCCTGGGTGTCGCTATTGTTAGTACTTCTAAAGGTGTAATGACTGATCGCAAAGCCCGTTCTGAGGGTGTGGGTGGTGAGTTGTTGTGCATCGTAGCCTAGTGGAGAAAAGTAAATGTCACGCGTCGCAAAAAACCCAGTGACTGTTCCTGCTGGTGTAGAAGTAAAATTCGGAACAGATGCATTGGTTATCAAAGGTAAAAACGGCGAATTGTCTTTTCCTTTGCATTCCGATGTTGCTATTGAACTGAACGATGGTAAATTGACTTTTGCTGCAAAAAATGACAGTAAACAGGCTAATGCTATGTCTGGTACTGCTCGTGCATTGGTTAATAACATGGTTAAGGGTGTTTCTGAAGGTTTTGAGAAAAAACTTCAATTGATTGGTGTGGGTTATCGTGCCCAAGCTCAAGGTAAAGTTTTGAACCTGTCTTTGGGTTTCTCTCATCCAATCGTATATGAAATGCCTGAAGGTGTTTCCGTTCAAACTCCTAGCCAAACAGAAATCGTTTTGACTGGTGCAGATAAACAAGTGGTTGGCCAAGTCGCTGCTGAAATTCGTGCATTCCGTTCTCCTGAGCCTTATAAAGGTAAAGGTATTCGTTATGTAGGTGAAGTAGTAGTGATGAAAGAAGCCAAGAAAAAATAATTGAGGTTCACTAATGGATAAACATACAACCCGACTCCGTCGTGCACGCAAAACCCGTGCGCGTATTGCGGACTTGAAAATGGTAAGATTATGTGTGTTCCGCAGCAATAATCATATTTATGCTCAAGTAATTAGTGCTGAAGGTGATAAAGTATTGGCTCAAGCCTCTACATTGGAAGCTGAAGTACGTAGTAGCCTGAAATCAGGTGGCAACGTTGAAGCAGCAGCTGTAGTTGGTAAGCGTATTGCTGAAAAAGCTAAAGCAGTGGGTGTTGAAAAAGTTGCTTTTGACCGTTCAGGTTTCCAATATCACGGTCGTGTGAAAGCTTTGGCTGAAGCTGCACGTGAAAATGGTTTAAGCTTCTAATATTTGGAGACTTTCAGATGGCAAAACATGAAATTGAAGAACGCGGTGACGGACTGATTGAAAAGATGGTCGCAGTTAATCGCGTGACTAAAGTAGTTAAAGGTGGCCGTATCATGGCTTTCTCTGCACTGACTGTTGTTGGTGATGGTGATGGTCGCATCGGTATGGGTAAAGGTAAATCAAAAGAAGTACCAGTTGCTGTTCAAAAAGCAATGGATCAAGCTCGACGCTCTATGATTAAAGTGCCTTTGAAAAACGGTACTATTCATCATGAAGTTATTGGTCGTCATGGTGCTACTAAGGTATTTATGCAACCTGCTAAAGAAGGTAGCGGTGTAAAAGCTGGTGGTCCAATGCGTTTAGTATTTGATGCTATGGGTATCCATAACATCTCAGCTAAAGTACATGGTTCTACTAACCCTTACAATATTGTACGTGCTACATTAGACGGTTTGTCTAAACTGTATACCCCTGCTGATATTGCTGCTAAACGTGGCTTGACAGTAGAAGATATTTTGGGAGCTAACCATGACTGAGCAAAAAAAGATTAAAGTTACATTGGTTAAGAGCCTGATCGGTACAATTGAATCTCATCGTGCATGTGCTCGTGGTTTAGGTTTACGCCGCCGTGAGCATACTGTGGAGGTTTTGGATACCCCTGAAAACCGTGGCATGATCAATAAAATCAGCTACTTGTTGAAAGTGGAGTCTTAATATGTTTTTGAATACTATTCAACCTGCTGAGGGTGCTACTCACGCTAGTCGTCGTGTAGGCCGTGGTATTGGTAGCGGCTTGGGTAAGACAGGTGGTCGTGGTCATAAAGGTCAAAAAAGCCGTTCTGGTGGCTTCCACAAGGTAGGTTTTGAAGGCGGTCAAATGCCTTTGCAACGCCGTCTGCCGAAGCGTGGTTTCAAATCTTTGACTGCTGCCGCTAATGCTGAAGTTCGTTTAAGTGAATTGGATCTGATTGCTGTGAACGAGATTGATGTCTTGGTTCTTAAACAAGCTGGTCTGATTCCTGCAACTGCTTCTAATGTAAAAGTTATTGCTTCTGGTGAAATCTCAAAAGCAGTTACCTTGAAAGGTGTAAAAGCTACTAAAGGTGCTAAAGCTGCTATTGAAGCTGCCGGTGGTAAAGTAGAAGAATAAGGCTCGCACTACAGTGGCTAATCAACAATCTTTATCAGGATTATCCAAATTTGGTGATCTGAAAAAACGTCTGGTGTTCCTTTTAGGTGCTTTAGTTGTTTTCCGTATTGGTGCTCATATACCGGTACCGGGCGTAGATGCTGTTGCATTAGCTAAGTTATACGAAGGCGCTGCAAACGGCATATTCGGAATGTTAAATATGTTCTCGGGTGGTTCGTTGGAGCGCTTTAGTATATTTGCAATTGGTATCATGCCTTATATTTCGGCATCGATTATTGTTCAGCTTGCTTCTGAAATTGTTCCTTCTTTAAAAGCTTTAAAGAAGGAAGGTGAGGCTGGTAGGAAAATAATTACGAAATATACTAGGTATGGGACGGTATTATTGGCTGTATTGCAAAGCTTTGGTGTTGCAACATTTGTTTATCAACAAGGTGTTGTTGTAACGAGTTCGCTTGAGTTTCATATTTCTACAGTAGTCTGTTTGGTTACAGGTACTATGTTTCTGATGTGGTTAGGGGAGCAAATTACCGAGCGTGGTATTGGTAATGGTATTTCTTTAATTATTACAGCAGGCATTGTATCGGGTATCCCATCCGGTATTGTTCGGTTATTAACTTTGACTGAACAAGGCTCTATGAGTATGTTGATGGCGGTATCAATTGTGATTGGTATTTTGCTGTTGATCTATGCTGTAGTTTATTTTGAGAGTGCTCAGCGTAAAGTTCCTGTGCATTATGCTAAAAGACAGTTTGGCTCTGGAATGATGCCGGGGCAAAGCATTCATATGCCGTTCAAGCTAAATATGGCAGGTGTTATTCCTCCTATTTTTGCTTCCAGTATCATTTTATTTCCATCTACACTTTTAGGTTGGTTTGGTTCAAATAGTACGAATTCTGTTCTTCATAAGGTTGCTGCAATGCTGCAACACGGACATCCTTTGTATATTGTATTATTTGCCACAACTATCATCTTTTTCTGCTATTTCTATACTGCTTTAGTATTTAGCCCTAAAGAGATGGCTGAAAATTTGAAGAAGAGTGGTGCATTTGTGCCGGGTATTCGCCCAGGTGAGCAAACCTCTAGATATTTGGAAAAAGTGGTACTAAGACTGACATTGTTTGGTGCTTTGTACATTACTACAATCTGTCTGATACCTGAATTTTTAACGACGGCATTGAAGGTTCCTTTCTATTTAGGTGGAACATCTTTGCTTATTTTGGTTGTCGTTACAATGGATTTTAGGACACAAATCAATTCATATCGAATGAGTAGTCAGTATGAAGACTTGATGAGTCGTCCAGATATGAAATCTTTGTCACGTAAGTAGGCTTATGGCTAAAGAAGATACCATACAGATGCAGGGCGAAATCCTTGAGACTTTGCCCAATGCAACATTTAAAGTAAAACTGGAAAATGATCATGTAGTACTTGGTCATATATCTGGAAAAATGCGAATGCACTATATTCGTATTTCTCCAGGTGATAAGGTAACAGTTGAATTAACTCCTTATGATTTAACCCGTGCTCGGATTGTTTTCCGAGCAAGATAAACGATAAAAGGAAATAAAATGCGTGTACAACCTTCTGTAAAGAAAATTTGTCGCAATTGCAAGATTATTCGTCGTAATCGTGTAGTTCGCGTAATTTGTACTGACCCACGTCACAAACAACGTCAAGGTTAAGAAGCTAGTTTTCTTAACTATTGATTTTGTGGTATAGTGACATACTTTGCCCTAAAAAGGAAAAAATATGGCTCGTATTGCAGGGGTAAATATCCCTAATAATGCCCATATCGTAATTGGCCTTCAGGCTATTTATGGTATTGGTGCGACTCGTGCTAAATTGATTTGTGAGGCAGCAAATATTGCTCCTACTACTAAAGCAAAAGATTTGGACGAGGCTCAATTAGACGCTTTGCGTGAGCAAGTTGCTAAATATGAAGTTGAAGGTGATTTGCGTCGTGAAGTAACGATGAGCATTAAACGACTGATGGATATGGGTTGCTATCGTGGCTTCCGTCATCGTCGTGGCTTGCCTTGTCGTGGTCAACGCACTCGCACAAATGCCCGTACCCGTAAAGGTCCGCGCAAAGCGATTGCCGGTAAGAAATAAATTTTAAGGAATTTGATTAATGGCTAAAGCAAACACAGCTTCGCGTGTACGTAAAAAAGTACGTAAAACCGTAAGCGAGGGTATTGTGCACGTTCATGCATCTTTCAACAATACCATCATTACAATCACTGACCGTCAAGGCAATGCATTGTCTTGGGCTACCTCTGGCGGCGCTGGTTTTAAAGGTTCTCGTAAAAGTACACCATTTGCAGCACAAGTTGCAGCAGAAGCAGCTGGTAAAGTTGCCCAAGAGTATGGCGTTAAAAATTTAGAAGTCCGCATTAAAGGCCCTGGCCCTGGTCGCGAATCTTCTGTACGTGCTTTAAACGCTCTTGGTTTCAAGATTACCAGCATTACTGACGTTACCCCGTTGCCTCATAACGGTTGCCGTCCGCCTAAAAAACGTCGTATTTAATATTGGAGTGATTTAAAACATGGCACGTTATATTGGCCCTAAATGTAAATTAGCACGTCGCGAAGGTACGGATCTGTTTTTGAAGAGTGCACGTCGCTCTTTAGATTCAAAATGTAAAATGGATTCTGCACCTGGTCAGCACGGTGCGAAAAAACCACGTTTGTCAGACTACGGTTTGCAATTGCGTGAAAAACAAAAAATCCGTCGTATTTATGGCGTGTTAGAACGCCAATTCCGTCGTTACTTTGCGGAAGCTGATCGTCGTAAAGGTTCTACCGGTGAATTGCTGTTGCAATTGCTGGAGTCCCGTTTGGACAATGTCGTTTATCGTATGGGTTTTGGCTCTACCCGCGCTGAAGCACGTCAATTGGTTTCTCATAAAGCTATCGTTGTAAACGGTCAGGTTGTTAATATCCCTTCTTTCCAAGTTAAAGCAGGCGATGTTGTAGCTGTTCGTGAAAAAGCTAAGAAACAAGTACGTATCCAAGAGGCATTGAGCTTGGCTACTCAAATTGGCTTGCCAAGCTGGGTATCTGTTGATGCCGACAAATTGGAAGGTGTATTCAAAAATATGCCGGATCGCTCAGAATTGTCTGGCGATATTAATGAACAGCTGGTGGTAGAGTTCTACTCTAAATAATGCTAGCTCAATGAGGGACAGTTAAATGCAAAATAGCACAACCGAATTTTTGAAACCTCGTCAAATCGATGTAGATACCTTGTCTTCTACTCGAGCTAAGGTGTCTATGCAGCCATTTGAGCGTGGTTTTGGTCATACTTTAGGTAATGCTTTGCGTCGTATCTTACTGTCATCCATGAATGGCTTTGCCCCAACTGAAGTAGTTATTTCTGGCGTATTGCACGAATACTCTACTATTGATGGTGTTCAGGAGGATGTTGTTGACGTTCTCTTGAACATCAAAGGTATCGTATTTAAGCTTCACGGTCGTAATCAAGTTCAGTTGACTTTGAAAAAAGCAGGTGCCGGTGCTGTTGTAGCTGGTGATATTGATTTGCCACACGATGTGGAAATCATCAATCCTGAACATGTTATTTGCCACTTGTCCGACAATGGTCAAATCGACATGGAAATTAAAGTAGAGCAAGGTCGTGGTTATCAATCTGTTTCAGGTCGTCGCGTATTGCGTGATGAGAATAAACAGATTGGTGCGATTCAGTTGGATGCGAGCTTTTCGCCCATCAGTCGTGTTAGCTTTGAAGTTGAACCTGCACGCGTAGAGCAACGCACGGATTTGGATAAATTGGTTTTGGATATTGAAACCAATGGTTCTATTGATCCAGAAGAAGCTGTACGTAGTGCCGCACGTATCTTAATTGACCAAATGTCTATTTTTGCAGATCTGCAAGGTACTCCGGTTGAAGAGGTTGAAGAAAAAGCGCCTCCTATCGATCCTATCTTGCTGCGTCCTGTAGATGATTTGGAATTAACCGTACGTTCAGCTAATTGTCTGAAAGCTGAAGATATTTACTATATTGGCGATTTGATTCAACGTACTGAAACCGAGCTTCTCAAGACCCCTAATTTGGGTCGTAAATCTTTGAATGAGATCAAAGAAGTGTTGGCCTCTAAAGGTCTGACATTAGGTTCCAAATTAGAAGCTTGGCCGCCTGTAGGCTTAGAAAAGCCGTAAGTTTGAAGATTAAAGGATAATGACATGCGTCATCGTAATGGCAACCGCAAATTAAACCGTACTAGCAGCCACCGTGCTGCGATGCTGCGCAATATGGCGAATTCCTTGTTGACTCACGAAACCATCGTGACAACTTTGCCTAAAGCAAAAGAATTGCGCCGCGTAGTTGAGCCCTTGATTACCTTGGGTAAAAAACCTTCTTTGGCAAACCGTCGTTTGGCTTTTGACCGCACTCGCGATCGTGATGTTGTAGTTAAATTGTTTGACGAATTGGGTCCACGCTTTGCTGCTCGTAACGGCGGCTATGTTCGTGTACTGAAATACGGTTTCCGTAAAGGCGACAATGCTCCTTTGGCATTGGTTGAATTGGTTGATAAAGCAGCTGATTCTGCTGAATAAGCACATTAATATGAAAGCACTACCTGTTTAGGTGGTGCTTTTTTATTTGGATGGCCCCTTTCTCATTTCGCAGTGCTACAATAGAGCACCCTTAATCAAAGCAGCATTGTCTGTTGTAGCTCCCTTTCTCATTTCGCAGTGCTACAATTTGCCAAAAGTCATATTAGAACCCGGGCCAGTTGTAGCTCCCTTTCTCATTTCGCAGTGCTACAATACCTCAACGGGAAACCCTTATTCTATAAGGGTTTCCCGTTTTATTTTGTCTAAAAAAATGTGTTTAAAATAATAATAGTTGGTCTGAATTTACTCTTTTTTCTTGGGTTTTCAGCTCTCCCAACAGTAGTTTCATGGTGGCATATTGCTTTTCCGTTACTTCCAAACAGCGGATTGACCCTTCTTGCGGTAGGTTTGCACATAGCCTGTTGTGGTGTTTTTGCAACGAATCTCGACCTTTGACAATACGGCTGTATACGGAAAGCTGGAGCATTTGGTATCCATCTTTTAATAGAAACTGGCGGAATTGATTGGCAGCTTTGCGCTTTGCCGCTGTGGTAACCGGTAGGTCGAAGAAGACAATAATCCTCATAAATTTGGCCTCACTCATATTGGTATTCTTTCAATGGCAAGATTTCAGGCAGTTTCAGCTGTTTGGCATTTTTGTCAGTTACGCTGGCTTGAAATGAGGAAATCATTTTGTCTATGGCAGCCAAGGTGCTGAAGTATTGCCGTTCGATGCAGATTTGACAGTGAAGGGTCTTGATAAGGTTTTGTTTGATATTAGGGGTCAGATCAGTTTTCAGACGGCCTTGTTCATGCAAATGTATAACGACCAGGTCGGCCAATGGGCGTAAGGGTTCGATAAAGTCATCGGCGAGGTTGAATGGATTTAGTTCGCTTCTATGAAACAAGCCTAATGCAGGCAACCATCCATATAAAGTCAGGGCGCGTGCAACTGCTGCACGGAGTACGGCGTAGGTGTAGTTCAATGCGGCATTGACGGCATTGTTGTCATTGCGAGTAAACTTTTCTCCAAAGAGGGCTTGGAAGTAGAGGGCGGCAGCTTGGGCTTCACGGTTTCCTGTATCGCCCGAACGGACTTCGACTGCCAAAGTGCGCAGCCGTTTGGCAGCAAGATCATTGCCTGTTTCGTCTACGACAAATGCTTGATTTAGGATTTTTTGGCGGATGATATGTTGCCAGAGTTGCTTTTTTAAGGGTTCGCTTATATTCAGCTGCAGCTTGAGGATTTTAAGTTGGCGGTGATATTGGGCATAAGGCAGCCATTGTCCGCAGGGTAGGAACTGTTCGTCACATGTCAGCAGGGTTGAGCCATGTTCGGCTAAGGCTGATAGGAGCGGGGCAGTAATCAGGGTTTCGCGGTTTTCGATGATGATAACGGCGATGTCTTCTAATGGTACGGTATGGGACTCGCCGTTTTGTTGAATCAGCAGTTGCCGGCATTGCAAGGATAGTTTGCCGCCATTTTGAATGAGCAGGCTGCGCCAAGTCATGTTTTTCCCCTTATTTTGATATAAAAAATCCCTGCTTCAGGCCGTCTGAAACAGGGATAGAGACCTTTGCAAAATTCCCCAAAATC
>NZ_KV821262.1:157411-197138 GCF_001815615.1 Neisseria sp. HMSC075C10 | reverse complement strand
AAACAACATGAGCAAACGATTTAGCGCGGATGAACAGCAAACAACGTCAACAATAGCCGCATCCGATGTAGATGGCGTAGAACCAAAAACTAGTCCTGCGACTGCCGATATAGGGCAAAATCTCAAACCTGAAGATTTTGTACCTACACTCGTCGAAAAACCCGAAAGCAAACCCATCTACAACGGCGTCCGCCAAGTCAAAACATTTGAATACCCTGTTGGCTGTGTCGATGGCGGCAAAAGCGGATGTACCTGTTACTCAAGCCAGGGCACACCGCTGAAAGAAATCACAAAAGTCATGTGCAAAGACTACGTCAAAAATGGCTTGCCGTTTAACCCGTACAAGGACGAGCATCAAACCGTACAACAGCCACAAACAACACCTCAGACAGCCTACGCACCTGAAAATGGACAAGTGCTTACAATGGGCGGTAAAAGCCCTCAAAACCTGATGTATGACGGCTATGTTGAAGCAGGCGAAAAAACAGGATTCCAAAACGGTGCAAAGGTCGGCAGTTAAGAGATATTTATTTAATTGTTGATGTAGCCTAAGCGGAATCAACGGTTAAATAAATATCAACGGGGTGCGGGAACTCCTGCCTTTTTGAAATTGGGTAAATTAAATTGAAACCTGTAAATCGTTTTAATTAAGGCGGTTTACAGGTTTTTGTTTAAGCGCAAAACAAAAGCCTGGGCGGTTTAGACAGTATAACGGCCAAAGTTAAAAACTGAAGAAAAGATATGCCGAACCGTCTAATTACCTTAAAGATTGAATATCATCATAGCCATTGAAGGCTGAATAAATAAGGAAAATGAAATGAATGTAATAGGTTTAGACGTATCAAAAGACACCATAGACGCAACATTGATTACAACTAAAGGAAGCAAAGACTATATAAAAATATCCAATAGTACAGAAGGATTTGAGAATCTGATTAATTGGATAAAAACAAAAAGAATCAGAAAAATTGCCATAAGTATGGAAGCAACAGGCATTTACTACGAACAGGCGGCAGAATATTTGAGCGCGCTATATACGATCTTTGTCATTAATCCCTTAAAAATTAAAGAATACGCAAAAAGTCAGTTTAGCCATACCAAAACAGACAAAGCAGATTCAAAACTTATCGCCGAATTTGCAAACCGACACTTAGACAAACTGACACCGTTTAGGCCGTCTGAAAATCCCATACTCTATAAGCTGGTTAATCTGCTACAACAACTAAAAGAACAGCAAAAAGAAACACTAAACAGGTTGCATACCGCAAAAGACATCTACATAAAATCAACCCATGAAGCAATCATAGAACTGCTTGAAGAAAAAATAGATCAGACATCAAAGCGGATAGAAGGCATGATAAAGCAGAAAGAAAGCCTAAATATCGAATATCAAAACCTGCAAACCATCCCGGCAATAGGAAAAGAAACTGCAGTAATCCTACTAAGACACTTGACAGATAAAAATTTTGAAACAGCAAATAAATTTGTAGCCTTTGCCGGCCTAAGTCCAAAAATTGAACAATCAGGGACAAGTGTCAATAAAAAAGGCAGATTGAGCCGATACGGACACCGGCAATTAAAACGCGCCTTGTTTATGCCTGCCCTTGTTGCCTATCGTATGGGTGCATTTCCTCAACTTGTCAGAAATTTGGAATCGGCAAAAAAGCCTAAGATGATAATCATCGTTGCACTAATGCGGAAATTGGCAAAAATCGCCTTTTATATACACAAGACTAAAAAGCCGTTTGATAAAGCGCGACATCAGACTGTTTAACGAATTTATACAAAACAAAACGGCTGTAAAAACAGCCGTTCTTTGTCGTTTCTGTTGGAAATGCAATAACTAAATACCTATTAAAAACAGAAACATAATAAATTAACTTATTTTAATAATTGACAGGCCAATATATCATCTTTTCATTTCACTGTTTATTTGCCGCAGCAGGCTTTGTACTTTTTACCGCTGCCACATGGGCAAGGATCGTTGCGCCCCACTTTTTCGCCTTCGCGGCGTACGGTTTGCGGTTTATTGATGATGGCCTGCCAATACCAGTAAATATCCAGCAGGACATGTGGCAAATCAGACTCCAGCTGGGTCAGCTCTTTTTCATTCAGATGCGAGATGACTTCGCCGTTTTCCTCATCGTCATAGATGCCGCCCAAAGCCATAATCGGATAGAACAAATCTTCAAACTCTTCCTGATCGACTGCTTCAAACCAATCGGTAGGCACAATATCCAGTGCATAAAGATAGGCGTTACACCAAGTGTAAAAATCTGGATTACCGGCTTCATCTTCATAAAACCACAAATCAGGCAGGGTTTTCTCGTTAAGCTTCATGCGCATATCGGCAGCCATTGCCATCACCAAACGTTCGATTTCAGTGCGCTCTTTGGCATCAAACAAAGACTCTTCACCTAAAATCTCAGGCAACCAGTTGGTCGGATTCAAAGCATCTGGGCCACTCAACAATGCCATCATAAAACCTTGAACCTCATCACAACGCATGGTGTTGTGGGCTTCAGATTTGGCATCCAGCAATTCCATCAATCGGCTGCGTGCCGCTTCATCAAAAGTCAGTATTTGCATTTTTGTTCCTTAAAATAAAATCGTATTATTGTTTTCAGACGGCCTGGGCATGGATACGCTGCCGCATTTGTTCAAACAGACAAACCGTCGCCGCCATCGCGACATTCAATGATTCCGTTTGTCCCAACATGGGGATTTTGACACAGGCATCGGCCTTCTCTTTTACCGTTTCGCTCACGCCGCTGCCTTCATTGCCAAACACCCAAGCACAAGGTTGACTGAGGTCCATCTCATACAAACCGATATTGCGACCGCCCAAGGCAGTTGCCCAAATTTGATGCTGATACGTTTCCATCCAAGCGGATAATTCCACTCGGCTGAAAATAGACAGCAGAAAATGCGCGCCCATCCCCGCTCGCAACACTTTAGGCGACCAGATATCCACGGAATCATTGCCGCACACAATTTGCCTGACTCCGGCCGCCGCTGCGCTGCGCAAAATCGTCCCTGCATTGCCGGGGTCTTGTACCCGCTCCAATACCACGCAATCGCCGTCTGAAGGCAAACCTGCCCGCTGCGGAATATCAATCCAAGTCATCACATCATCGGCATCGGTCAAACTGGTGATTTTAGACAGCGCTTCGTTACCGACCCAAGTAATCAACCCCTCGTCCAACTGCGCTGTAATTTCTTGAATTTCAGGATGCTGCTGTTTCTTTTCAGGCAGATAAACCTGTTTGGGCGTACCGCCGCTTTGCAAATAAGTTTGCAGCAGATGTACGCCTTCCAATACGGTTTCGCCGCTTTCACGCCTTGCTTTGGCCTGCGTCAGCAGACGGAATAAATGTTTGAGCTGTTCGTTTTGAGCAGAGGTAATCAGTTTCATGGAGCGCATTATAACTGTTTTGACTTCATTGAAGCTATGCTTTCAGACGGCCTGACGGTTTCACTTCAAAAATAAAAAACCCTTGCAATGAAGCAAGGGTTTTACATGATTTCATTTTTTACTGCACAACAGTCTGCTGCTCATTTTTTTGCTCGGTGCGGACAGTCGGATGATTTTCAATTTTTCCGTCTTTTGCCGCATTCGGCACAACAGTCTCGCCAGGCTCGGAAGCCGCTTTATCACTAGGCGTACCGCTCACTGGAATGATATTTTGGGCAGGCTGAGTATTAGACTTCTCCGCAACCGGCATAGCGTCACGAGAAGATTGCGGTGTAAATTGCCATACTGCAACAGCAATCGCACACACGCTGGCAGCGGCTGCGAAGAATTTGAAGAAGCCGCTATTGGCCGCTTCACGCTGAGCATATTTTTCCTGTTTACCTTCAGCTTGAGGCACTGTAAATGCTTTGCTTTGCATGGTTTCACCGGTAACACTCGCCGCCGCACCCTGACGGATACAGTCGCCGATAATGTGGTACTCATGCCAAGCGCGCAAGGCTTCCTCATCTGCCAATACGGCATCCAGCATCTCATCAGTCAATGCTTCACCGTCCATCAATGCAGACACATACTCCAATGCTTTATTTGTTTTGTCGTTCATTTTTATTACCACCTTTGATCTTCAGAAGTATCCAACAGCGGCCGCAAATCTTTTGCAATCAGTTCACGCGCTCTGAAAATACGCGAACGTACAGTACCTATCGGACAATCCACTACCCGAGCTATTTCTTCATAAGACAAGCCATCCATTTCCCTAAGCGTAATGGCTTGACGCATATCGTCTGGCAGTTGCGCGATGCTTGCTTCGACGGTCTGCAAGATTTCCCGATTCATCATTTCAGCTTCCGGCGTATGGTAATCCGCAATCTGATCGGTTAAATCAAGAACATCTCCCTCCTCATTGGCTGCTTCCGAGCTGACAAAAAACTGGCGACCCGAAGTGGTCAGAAAATTCTTTGCCGTATTGATACCGATACGGTACAGCCATGTATAAAATGCACTTTCTCCACGAAAATTTGCCAATGCACGATAAGCCCTAATCATTGCCTCTTGGGTTACATCGTGTACTTCGTGCTCATCCTGAATAAAACGGGAAATCAGTCTGTTTAGCCGACGCTGATACTTGGACATCAGCATCTCGAATGCCTTATGGTCACCTTTCTGTGCGCGCTCCACCAAAACTTGATCTATTTGGCGATCGTTCATATTCAACCTTTAATCGTTTTACTGCTTTAAACCAAAAATAGTAAAGCGTGCTGTGCACAGTAAAGACAGCAACGCTTTGAAATAGTTCCACGAGATTACACTCAATTGCCAAAGTTTATTCGTATAGATACTCTAAGATTGACCATATTTCTTGATATACATGGACTTAATAAAAGTAGTTTAATTACTAATAGTTACTAAACTTAGAGTCAGCCACTTTATCTTTTGCTATATATTTGGCTAACTTTTCATAAACAGGTAAATAACCTTGTTCCATTCGAACATCGCTTCCCACCCGAAGATTAACAACAGCAAGGCACTTGTTGCCCATACTTAGGATAATCGGCCAATATTTACGGACGAGTGGCACAATATGACACTCTTGCAATAGTTTTTCGACTGATTTTTCCCTCTGTCCCGACTGAATCACATCACCTTTGGCCACATTTCGGAGTACCGCCGGCTGCTCCAACTCCTCTTCTGACAAACCTCCCTTAAAGGGTAATAAAACGAAACCGTTTTCCAACAAAATATCTTTCAGACGGCCTCGAACTTCGCTACCATTACACCAAGGCAGTTTTTGAAACTCACTTTCCTGACAAACAAACAGCTTATCCCGATATGCGACCAGTTCTCCGTCTGACAAATTCAACTGCGCCTGATCTGCGGTTTCCAATACTCGGGCAAAATCGACAATACTGTGATAAGAAGGCAATGATTCCGTTTGCTTTCGCAAAAAATACCAAAGCAGCCGACGACGCAAAAGCGGCGTACATTTCCGCCACAGACTGATGCTGAATATTCCGCTTGGACTGATGCGCTGGTATTCAGACTCAATCAATTCATCTAAAAGATGCAAATCTTCCTGCAATAATCGAACATTGGCACAAATTTGCTGCTCAAAATTCGGAATACGCTGCTGCCATTGCGGCAAAGCCTGATTTCTCATCCAATTGCGTAAATAGCCGGAGTCTTCATTACTTTCGTCTTCGACAAAAGACAGCCTCCACTGTTGCGCATACTCAGCCAATTCCTGACGGGAAAATGCCAAAAGCGGCCGCCAAATTTGAATCTCTTCATTTAAATCACGCCATACCGGCATGGCCGCCATACCGCGCAATCCCCCCCCGCGCACAGCCGACAGCATAAATGTTTCGATTTGATCATTGCGGTGATGGGCCAAAACAATAATTTTTTTCAGGCCGTCTGAAAATGCCTGATATCGGGCAGCCCTGGCCGCCGCTTCCAAGCCTTTTCCTTGTTTTTCCACATTAACACGGCACACCCGCAAGGCAACATCCAGACGCTGACAATAATCCTGACAAAATTTTGCCCAACTGTCGGCATTGGTGCTTAAACCGTGATGAACATGAACGGCACGCAAATCAAAATGGCGAAATTCGCGCATCCGATGCAAAAGATGCAGCAGGACGACAGAATCCAATCCACCACTCAAGCCAACTTCAAAAACAGTGTGGCTCGGCAAATCAGGAAAAGCTGCTTGAAAACTTTTAAATAGGGAATCAGGGGATACTTGCGACATTTCAGACGACCTGAAATTGTGAATTACTCAAAAATAGAACACAAAAAAAGCAAGCAGCGACATCTGCTTGCTTTTTCAGCAGTCAAACTTATTTATCGGTAAATTTACCGTAAGCCATGATGCGGTCAAAACGGCGAGAAAGCAAGTCAGGCATGGTCATACTTTGCGCTTCGCTTAATTGCTGTTCCAAAACGGTTTTAACGTTTTTCATCGTGGTTTCAAAATCACGGTGTGCGCCGCCCAAAGGCTCATCAATCACTTTATCGATGACATCCAATTCTTGCAGGCGTTTGGCGGTAATACCCAATGCTTGCGCGGCATCTGCTGCTTTTTCAGCAGTTTTCCAAAGAATAGAGGCGCAACCTTCGGGAGAAATCACCGAATAAGTCGAGTATTGCAGCATATTGACGTAGTCGCCGACAGCCACTGCCAAAGCGCCACCCGAGCCGCCTTCGCCAATGATGGTGCACAATACCGGCACATGCAGGCGGGTCAGTTCGTACAAATTACGGCCGATGGCTTCAGACTGGCCGCGTTCTTCCGCGCCAATGCCCGGATACGCGCCCGGGGTATCTACAAAGGTCATGACCGGAATATTGAATTTTTCGGCAGTCTGCATCAAGCGCAGTGCTTTACGGTAACCCTCAGGACGCGGCATACCGAAATTACGGCGGATTTTTTCTTTGGTATCGCGACCTTTTTGATGGCCGATAACCATCACGCTTTGGCCGTTGAAACGCGCCAAACCGCCGACAATGGCATGATCGTCAGAATAATGGCGGTCGCCGTGCAATTCTTCAAAATCGGTAAAAATACCGTTGATATAGTCCAAAGTATAAGGACGTTGCGGATGGCGGGACACTTGTGAAATTTGAGCCGGAGTCAGCTTGCTGAAAATCGACTTGGTCAACTCGCTGCTTTTCTTTTGCAGTCTGGCAATCTCGTCGGAAATATCGACAGCCGATTCGTCTTGTACGAATCGCAACTCGTCGATTTTATTGGTTAATTCGGCGATGGGTTGTTCGAAGTCCAAAAAAACGGGTTTCATAAAACAAAGCTCTCGGTAACGGTTGCTGACATGATACGCTAATCAGACGTATTTGACAGCATTTCTCAAAGGGAAACTGCCATCTTTTGCAATAAAAAATCTTTCAGACGGCCTTTAACAAAGAAATAGTATATCTGCACTAAATGTATGGCGTGCCGTATCTTATGATAAACTTCAATTCAGTTCAATCATTTCAAACAGGCTATGAAAAACGATCATGACAATTCGTCCATGCGCTTGGACAAATGGCTGTGGGCCGCGCGCTTTTTCAAGACCCGCGCGCTGGCACAAAAACACATTGAGCTGGGCAGGGTTTTGGTAAACGGTTCGAAGGTAAAAAACAGCAAAAATATTTCCGCCGGCGACACCATCGACATGACTTTGAACTCCCTACCCTACAAATTCAAAGTCGCCGCGCTCAATCATCAACGCCGCCCGGCACCGGAAGCGCGTTTATTGTACGAAGAAGACATGAAAACGGCTGCCGAACGCGAAGCTCAAAAACAACTCGACCAAGCCAGCCGCATCAGCGCCGCTTATCCGGACGGACGCCCGACCAAACGCGACCGCCGCCAGCTTGACCGCATGAAGCGCGATAGCTGGTAAAGCGTTTCATCCATTTCATCCATTGTTTCAGACGGCCCTATATTCATGCCGTCTGAAAACCAAAAACAGGCAGGACATCCTGCCTGTTTTTTATTTGTGATGATTAAAATTTATATTCTAACTGACCGCGAATAACGTTCACGTCCTGCTTATCCGTACCAACGGTAGGCGTAACCTGTTTGCCGGCCAAATAGAAGCCTTTAAGTTTCCAGTTTTTCCAAGGAATATAGGTCGCACCAATTTGCACGCCTTGGACGTTTTTGCTGTAATCCTCAACAGAAGAGACACCGGACAACGAACCGACACGGCGGTAGTTCAAGAATACGTCGTAAGAATTGCGAACGTTCCAGTCGGCCGATTTATAGCGCACTTCAGTGAACACGCCGTCATTTTTGATTTTTTGTCCGGCATCATTATAGGCTTTGATATTGGACTTGCTGACTGCAGCCATCCAATGCCAATCGTCATTAAACTTGATGTCCGTACCGATTTCTCCGAAGACCGCATTTTTCTTCGCACCGCGTACATCGATGTCTTTCATGTAGCTAACGGTTGCGCCGACGTTGATATTCTCATTCACAGGCAACACGCTTTGAATCGCGGCAAAATGTCTGCGACGGCCGCCAATGCCCCATGCGTTGTCGTTCAGATTGCCAGTACGGCGACCCGCATAGATTTTGGTAGGCAGGGTTTTATTGTCGAAGAAGATTTCGCCGCCGGTTACTTCGGTATCCCATACGCGGCCGTATGAAGAAAACGCACCAAATTTACCAACACGCGCTTTAATGTTGTTGTACACAGTGCCTTCGGCATACAACTTATTCACCGGCACATCATGATCGCCGTTGAACTTACCAGTTTCCAAATCGATATTCGGCTCGATTTGCGCAACCAATTTCCAGTCTTTGTACAGTTTCGCGCGTAACCAAAACTCTGCATTAAAGTTGGCATTGGTGTCTTCAGGCGTCGGATTGATGCCGCTGTTGTTGGCATTGATGTCTTTGGTATCCGCACGTACGCGCAAGCCACCATTCACAGTCAACAAATCATTGAAAATGCTGATTTTATCGTCGTCTTTTCGAAAAATACTGCCGGAATTGACGTAATCGTTGGTCGTGGCCAAAGCCGCCGCATCACGTCCTCCATCAGCATTCTCTGCCAAAGAATAAGACGATGAAGCCAATAAAATACAGGTTGCAATCAGTTTGGTTTGAAATTTCATGCCGACTCTCCAAAAGAAGGTATTGAAAGTGAAGTATTCGATAAAGCGTACAAAATTATGAATTTCGTATAAATTATTCATTTTATTTACTAATTATTTTTATCGTATGTAAATTAGTGTAATCAGTCAAGCAGATTTAAACGCTTTATCCTCTTTCAGACGGCCTCTTGATTCAGGTCAAACAGAAGCCTGCTCATCAGTCTGTTCAAACTGCCATTTCAAGGCATCGGCCAATGCCGTCCTGCGTTTTTGATGGCATCCCACAGCCTGACACAATTCCTCCGCATTTCCCCAAAACACGAAACGTTCACGCGCACGGGTAATAGCTGTGTAAAGCAAAGCCTTATCCAAACCTCGGGCTTCCTCTTCGCTCTCTGTTGTCGCAGGCACTGACGGGGGCAACAGCCATACTTCCCGATATTCCGAACCTTGGCTCTTATGCACCGTCATGGCAAAAGCCGATTCAAAATCGGGCAAACGGCTGATGGCAATTTTTTTGAATCCATCTTTCTCAGGAAAATAGGCAGACAAGCCATTCAACGATTCTTCATCTTTCATAATCAGACCGATGTCGCCGTTAAACACTTCCAGCATGTAATCATTGTGGGTAATCATGATGATTTGTCCGGCAAACCAAGGCGTTTCACCCGAAACCTTGCCTTGTCGTTGCAAGTATTCTTGATAAGCCTGATTCAAATCATCCGCATCCTGCCGCCAAGCCGTCAATACCACCACATCGGCAGCATGACCATAGGCGAGTGCAACATTATTCTCTGCCACGGCCTGCCAATAATCCTGTTGCTTTTGATACAGCAAGGCGACCTGCTCTTTCAGACGGCCTGATTTCATTTCCAATTCTTTGGGGAACTTGTCAAACTGTTCGACCGCAGTTTGCTTTTCCCCGGACACCACCGCCCTTGCCAAACAGCCGATACCGCTGTCTGCACCAAAACGGTGACTGAACGTCAATTTGGCATTGTTTTGCGATAAAGCCTGTGGCCGCTCTTTAATCTCAAAGCCATGATTGGGCAGGTACACTTCCAGCTTTTCAGCGGTTTCTTTATCCAAAGCCGTCGGACGCGACAATGCTGCCAACACGGCTCCCAAGCCAACCGACGGCAACTGGTTTTCATCACCAAGCAACACCAGACGACAGCCAGTAGGCACGGCACGCAACAAATCCAACACCAGCGGCAAATCCAACATTGATGCCTCATCCACCACCAAAACATCCAAAGCAAGCGGATGTTCATGATTGAACGCAGGGCGCATTTGCGGCGGCCGCAGTTTCAACAAACGATGAACAGTCTGTCCTTCCAAGTTTGCCAAATGCGCTTTGACGCTCGGAGACAAATCAAAACCGTCCAAAGCACGCTGCAAAGCCCGCGCCATATGCGCAGCCGCTTTGCCCGTCGGCGCCGCCAATGCGATACGGGGCAGCTTCGTACTGTTATTGCAAATCAGACCCAAAAGCTTTGCGACGGTCGTCGTCTTCCCCGTACCCGGTCCGCCGGTAATCAGCATAAAGTTTTGCAGTAAAGCCAAAGCCGCAGCATCCCGTTGCTCTTTGCTGTCTTTAGTATCAAACCAGTCGCTCAGGCTTTTTGAAGCCGCCATGAAATTCACTTCTTCCGCCTCGGCACTTGCCAGCCGTTTGATTTCGACAGCCAAATCATGCTCCAACTGCCACATCCGCCCTAAAAACAATTTCCGGCCTTGCAGGATAAGCGGTTTGTTCACATTGCCGACCAAATTCGGCAAGTTACTTAAGGCATCAACATCCGCTTTATCCAAGTAAATAAACGAATGCCCATTTTGCAAAGCTGCAAACAGTCGAACCACATAAGGCTCAATAACGGATGCACCCTGTACTTCGTGGCGGCGGAAAAACGCTATGGCCGCATCTGCGGCAGAGGAAAGGATAGAGTCGGTCGGATTCATGGCTCAGGATTGATTGATACGGAAAAAAGAAAGGCCGTCTGAAAAACAGCGTTTCCATAAATGAAAACCTATTTTTCAGACGGCCTCTATTATACCGTTCAAAGCATAAAATATTTGCCTGAAATAATAACCTTATTGCAACACTTGCAGACTGCCGTCTTTCATGGTCATTACCCGGTCGAAACGCTCAGCCAGCTCGTCATCATGGGTCACCACAATCAGGCTGGTGTTCAATTCGCGTTTCAAATCCAGCATCATGTCCAGCACATTTTGCGCATTTTTACGGTCAAGGTTCCCCGTCGGCTCATCTGCCAACAGGCATTTCGGCTCATTAACCAAAGCACGGGCAATCGCCGCACGCTGACGCTCACCGCCGGAAAGTTCGCTCGGACGGTGCAGCATACGCTTGTCCAAGCCAACCTTTTTCAGCATCTTGACAGCCTTCTCCTCAGCCATCGCCTTGGGCATTTTGCCGATTAAAAGCGGCATCATGACATTTTCCAACGCAGAAAACTCAGGCAATAGATGGTGGAACTGATACACAAAGCCCAAATAACGGTTGCGCAATTCGCCCAACTGTTTTTGGCTCAAACCGCCCAAATCCTGATCCATCAGTATTACCTTGCCTTCAGACGGCATATCCAAGCCACCAAGAAGGTGCAGCAACGTAGATTTACCGCTGCCTGACGAACCAATAATACTCACGCTTTCCGCTTCAGCAACTTCAAAATCCAAATGATTCAACACTTGTACATTCAATGCGCCATCATTATAGCTTTTGCCAACGCCGGTACATTTCAAAATTGTCTTACTCATAACGCAAAGCCTCCGCAGGTTGGGTTTTTGCAGCACGCCAGCTCGGATACAGTGTGGCGATAAATGCCAAGCCAAGCGAAATGCAGGCAATAACGACGACATCCTTCAAGTTCACATCGCTAGGCAGGTAATCAATGAAATAAACTTGAGAGTTAATCAAATGCACGCCAAACAGGTCTTCAAAAAACGCGACAATCTTGCCGACATTCCAACCCAGCAATACACCGCATACCACGCCCACAAGCGTACCAAAGAAACCTGCAAATGCACCTTGCACCAAGAAAATTTTCATGACGCCACCTGGAGACAAACCCAAAGTGCGCAAAATCGCAATATCGGCTTGTTTTTCCGTTACCGCCATTACCAAAGACGAGACAAGGTTAAACGCAGCAACCGCGATAATCAGTGTCAAAATAATGAACATCATGCGTTTTTCCAACTCAACAGCTTCAAAATAGCTGCGGTTGTTAAACGTCCAGTCGCGCACCCACACCTCATCTTTTTTAGCATCGGGAATCAACTTGGCAATGAAAGACGGTGCATTCTGAGGATCAGCCAATCGCAAACGCAGCCCACCGACATTTTCCCCCAGTCGATACAAGACTTGCGCATCTTTGATATGCGTCATGGCCAATGTGTTATCGACCTCATATACACCGGTTTTTACCACACCGACCACATTAAACTGCTTCAAGCGCGGCACTACGCCGGCAGGAGTAACATTTCCCTCAGGCGTAATCACTGTAACCTTGCCGCCAATCTCCGTGCCCAATGCCTCAGCAAGCCCTTGACCCAAAATAATATCAAATTCTCCCGGCTTCAAATCGTCAAAACTGCCGGCCGGCATATCCTTACCGTAATCAACGACATTTTTTTCTTCAGACGGCAAAATACCGCGTATCTGCACACCGCGCACTTCCCCGGCATTGGCAAGCAAAGCCTGATCGGAAACATAAGGCGCACTGGCCAATACTTCTTTTTTGCCTTTTACAAATTCGCGCAAACTCTGCCAACCCGGCGCACTGCCGACATCGTAATAGCCGATTTCCGCATGAGGTGCGACGTTCAACAATTGGCCGCGTATCTCTTTCTGAAATCCGTTCATCACTGATAACACCACAATCAGTGCCGTTACGCCCAAGGCGATACCGGCGATTGAAATCATGGTAATAAATGACATAAAGCCGTTGCGTTTTTTCGCACGCAGATAGCGCAGGCCTATCCAAGTTTCTAAAGAAGCCATTCAAAAATGCCTCATTCGTTTATCAAAAAAGGCTTATTGTACCGTAAAACCGACAGGTCGTCCGATTGCCCGACTGATGTAGCATTCAGGGATAAAGTGTATGTAAAACCATGTATCTTCCCGTAAATTCCGCCGAAAAACTTGCACAATCTGCCAATCGCCCTTATTCTGAAGCTGTGACACACTTTGTCACCATCAAAAAGGAAATACACTAATGAACAGCAAAAAATTCTTGGCCCTCGTATCTGTAGCTGTAGGTTTGTCTTTCAGCTTCAATGCATATGCCGCCAAAGAAATCAAAATCAGTTCAAACAATACCGCTTACTCCGACGCCGATGTTCAAAAACTGGCAGCCACTGCTGTCGGCATGGGCGTAAAAGAACCTGTCAGCCTCAACAGCGGAAACGGTGTTGTTACCGTGTCCGGCAGCAGCGCAACCAAATGCGCATTCAAAGTCGGCAACGGCGATACGCCTCAAATTCAAGGCGTCAGCTGCAAATAATCTGATTTCATCAACGAAAAGGCCATCTGAAAGACTTTCAGACGGCCTTTTTATATTGGCATTTAAGATTGGATGTTTCTTCTATCGTAAACAGCCTGTGCCAAAGTACCGGCATCCACATATTCCATCTCGCCACCCAAAGGGATTCCCCTTGCCAACCGGCTGACTTTATAAGGAAGATTTTTAAACAATTCCGCCAATATATATGCTGTCGCGTCGCCTTCGGCTGTGAAGTTAGTTGCAATGATAATTTCCTCAATATCACTCGCCTGCAAACGGGCCACCAGCTTATCTAATGCGACTGCCGAAATATCCATCCCCTGCGCCGGGCTGACTTGCCCCATCAAAACAAAATACAGGCCATCATGGCAATTGGCCGCCTCCATGCTGGAGACATCCGCCGGCATATGCACAATCATCAAGCGGCTTTTCTCGCGTTTTTCGTCTGCACAAATTTCACACAAATCGCCTTCGCAAAATGTATTACACATCCGACAATGCTGCACCTGTCTCAAAGCAAACTGCAAAGCGTCCACCAACTCCTGCGCTTCTTCGCGTTTGTACTGTAAAAGCTGGTAAGCCATGCGTTGAGCGGATTTCGGGCCGACATTGGGCAGGATTTTTAATGCATTAATCAAGCGGACAAAGGCATCAGGATTTTTACTCATGATTTCAGACGGCCTTTTAAAAAGATAGCTAAAAATAAGAAAACAGCCGGAATTCATCCGGCTGCCCTACTCTAATATTCTGCTTATTCGGCAGCATTATTAACTTGTTGTGCACCTTGCGTACGATCGATTTTCTTACCCAAATACTGGAGCAAGGCATCGAAAACATTGGCAGAAAGCTGCTGAACCAAAGCCTGTTTAGCAGCCGGAATCTGTGAATCGGCGTTTTCAGGAGCAGAAACACTCTGAACTTCCATAATCACCGGCGCAGGCATACCTTCCAACAATGTATACGCAGGTTTGCCACCGACAGGACGCGCTTTCAGCAAAGCTGCATAAGCCTCCGGAGACATGGTTTTACGTGCATCTTGTGCGCTCAATTGAGAAACAGGCGACCATTGAACATCGGCAGCTTTACCGGCTTTCAATGCGGCCAAAGTTTCCTGGGCTTTTTTCTCTGCCAGTTTGGCGGCTTCAGAACGCAGATATGCTGCACGGACAGTGTCTTTAACTTCCGCAAATGGTGCGATTTTCTCTTCGCGCACTTCTTTCGCACGAATGACCCAAACGGTTTCGTTGTTGATGGCAATCACTTCAGAATTGTGTTTTTTCTTCAGTACATCATCACTAAACGCGGCATTAATCAATGCTTCAGGCAAGCCGGCCTCCTTCGCGCCTGCTTTCGTTACCCACTCATCCAAGTTTTCTACTTTCAAGCCTGAATTGGCGGCTGCTTTTGCTAAAGAAGATGGATCATTGAAGGTATCTTCACCCAGTTTTTCTTTAGCGGCATTAAAGGCAGAAGCCGCTTTTTTCAGTTTCAAGGCTGCTTCAATACGCGCTTTGGCTTGTTCCAAAGTCGGCTCAGCTTCGACATTCAAAACTTTAATGATGTGATAACCTAAAGATGATTTAACGGTATCGCTGACTTCGCCTTTGCCCAATGCAAATGCCGCTTTATCGAATTCAGGTCCAAAGCCGCTGCCGCCGCTTTTACTCAGGTAGCCCAAATTGCCGCCTTTGTTGCTACTAGACAAATCTTTGGAGTACTTGGCCGCCAGCTCGGCGAAAGCATCTGGGTGCGCTTTGAGCTCTGCAGCCATTTTATCTACTTCGGCTTTAATTTCCGCATTGCTTGCTTCATCTCCGTTAGGCATAACCGGAATGAAAATATGCGCAATTTCGGCTCTTGGCGACAAATCTACGCTTTTGCTGTCGTAAGCTTTTTGTACTTCTTCCGCACTGACGGTTTGCTTGTCAGCCAAATCTTTGATGTTCAAAGCCACATATTCCAGCTTAACAGCTTGAGGAATCAAGTAATCTTTCTTATGCGCTTCATAATACTTTTGCAAAGCCGCATCATCTACTTTTACTTGTGCCGCAAATGCTTCAGGGCTGAATGTAAATGAACGGATGGTACGTGTTGCTTGAGTCAGGTTAATCAACTGACGCGCTTGCACATCGCTGACCAAAGCGCCGTTTTGCACCAAATTCAACAGATTTTGCAATTGGAACTGTTCGCGGATATCTTCAACAAACTGATCTTCGGTCATTTTGCGCTGATCCAAATACTTCTTGAGCAAATCCTGACTGAATTTACCGGCAGCATCATGGAAATTCGGATCATCCACGATAACTTGCTTAATTTGTTCCTGAGACACAGCAATGCCCATCAGCTTGGCACCCTGCTTCAGGTAAGCTCTTTGCAATAAAGATTGGAATATCGCATCACGCGAAGGCGCATTATTGCCGGCAGCCTGCTCATTTTGTATCGCAATCTGTAAAGCATGCTCGCTGACCTTCTCATCCCCGACTTTGACAATGTAATCAGAACCCGGCGAAGACAAATTATTGGCACCGAATCCGATAAAGGTCAAACCGATGATACCTAAAACAATCTGGGCGGGTGTTTTATATTTTTCAACAATATGGAACATATTTATCCGAAAGAAAAGTTTGGCGTGGCAGCCGGAAAATGCTGCCGCAAAAATCTTAAAATCCTGAAAACAGGCTCAAAGCGCGTATTGTAACGTATTTTTTCAAGGCTTGCTTTTTCAGACGGCCTAAAAACCTAAAAATGCCTTATCCGAAAATTTCCTGATACGCTTCTACTGAAAATCCGACATGAACCTGTCCTTCTTTGACCAATACAGGCCGCTTGATGATGCTGGGATTTTCCACCATTAAAGCAATCGCCCCTTCTTTTGTGGCGGCAGATTCTTGCGCATCTTTATCCAACTTGCGCCAAGTCGTACCTCTTTTATTGAGCAAAATTTCCAAAGCCGCCTGCTCCAGCCAGCCATCAATCAATTCGGCAGTCGGGGCGTTTTTCTTAAAATCTACAAACTCAAACTCGATGCCGTTTTCCGCCAACCAACTGCGCGCTTTTTTAACCGTATCGCAATTGGGAATACCGTATAGTTTTATCATCTTATTTATCCTTAGTTTTATTCATAAAATCACAAATTCAGGCCGTCTGAAACTTTTCAAACGGCCTGAATTGAATGCCACTTATTTCTTAGCAACTTTCTTCACTTTAATCTTCACGCTTTTGCCTTGCGCGTTATTTTTATGCCCGGCTTTGACGGAAGCTGTTTTCGCCTGCACTTTTTTCTTGCCTGCAGCTTTAGGTTTGCTTGGCTTAGCGGGCTTGGAGGCAGGTTTACTTTTCACCTTGCTCTTCTTTGCCTTCATGGGAGCAGCCAACGCTTCATCAATTTCTTTAGCCGACAGTTTACGCTTACGCTTTTCGACAGACTTGTCAGCAGCTATCGGCTTACTCACAGGTTTTGCTTTTCTACCTCCGCGTTTCTTACCGACTGAACCGCCGCTGATTAAGGTCAAATCAATCTTGCTGGTATCTAAATCGGCACGCGCGACTTTTACAGTGACCGTATCGCCCATATTGAAACGGACACCGCTGCGTTCGCCCTCAATCGCCATAATTTCAGGACGGAAGTTGAAATAATCCTCTCCCAAATCACTGATATGTACCAAGCCGTCGATATGAATATCGTCCAAGGTTACAAAAATACCGAAACTGGTCATGCCCGAAATCTTGCCACTGAAGACTTCACCGACTTTGTCGCGCATATAATAAGTTTTCAGCCAGTTTTCCACATCGCGGCTGGCATCATCGGCTCGGCGCTCACAGAAAGAGGTATGCACGCCCAAAGCCTCCCAGGTTTTATTGGGTTGGTAAGTTTGTCCGTTCAACACCGCCTTAATGGCACGATGTACTGTCAAATCGGGATAACGACGGATAGGCGAAGTAAAGTGTGCATATGCGCTATAAGCCAGACCAAAGTGACCGTCGCAATGCGGCTCATAAACCGCCTGCTGCATAGAACGCAACATCATCACTTGCAACAACTCCGCGTCCGGACGGTTTTTAAATTGCTCGGCAAGCGCAGCATAGTCTTTCGGCGTCGGATTATCGCCGCCCCCCAAACTCAGCCCCAGTAAACCAAGCTGCTCGCGTAAAGTGGCCAGTTTTTCGGGAGTCGGACCCAAGTGATTGCGGAATAAAGCCGTATGTTTGTTTTTCAGCAAAAATTCTGCCGCGCAAACATTCGCCGCCAACATACATTCTTCAATCAATTTGTGCGCATCGTTGCGGACGACTGGAACGATCTTGTCGATTTTACCGTTGTCGTCAAAAATCATCTGAGTCTCAACGCTCTCAAACTCAACCGCGCCACGCTCGAAACGTTTTTTCTGCAAGATTTTAAATAACTGATACAGAGTATCGATTTGCTGCTTAAACGGATGATCCTGGCCGTCTGAAATCCAATCCCAGACCTGATTGTAAGTCAGTCGCGCATGCGAACGCATTACTGCCGGATAGAAGCGGTATTCCTTGATATTGCCGGCATAAGTAATCACCATATCGCACACCATACACAGGCGTTCGACATCAGGATTGAGCGAGCAGATGCCGTTGGACAACTTCTCCGGCAGCATCGGAATCACACGGCGTGGGAAATACACGCTGGTACTGCGTTCCTGAGCATCTACATCAATTCCGTCATCAGGACGGACATAATGGCTGACATCGGCAATTGCCACCACCAAACGGTAATTGCGGCCGACTTTTTCAGCAAAAACCGCATCGTCAAAGTCCCGCGCAGTTTCTCCATCAATGGTTACCAGAGGCAAATCGCGTAAGTCCACGCGTCCTTTCAAGTCGGTTTTACGCACATGATCGGGAATTTTCTTCGCGGCTTTGACACATGCTTCGCTGAATTGATGAGGCAAATGGTGCTTGCGTACAGCAATTTCGATTTCCATACCGCTGTCGGCATAATCGCCCAACACTTCAATCAGCTTAGCCACAGCAGGACGATGCGCTTCAGGATACGTCTCAATTTCAGCCACAATCACCTGGCCGGATTGCGGTTTAAAGTGCGCCACGCTTTCAGGTTCCAGTACGATACTTTGGCTCAAACGCTTGTCTTCGGCCTCCAAAATGGCCACGCCGCGATCCATATAAAAACGGCCGACCACTTTAGACTGCGCACGCTCCACTACATCCAAAACCGTACCTTCACGACGGCCTCTGCGGTCGATACCGGCAGGACGAACGGTAACAATATCCCCGTGCATTACACCGCGCATTTGACGCTCATACAAAACGAAATCGCCCTCGCCTGTCGGCGTTAGCGGCACGGCAAAACCAAAACCGTCTTTATGCGCTTCGACACGGCATTTAACCAATGCCAATTTTTCTGCCGCACATACCGCGCCACGTCGGTTGATCAACACCTGACCATCGCGCGCCATCGCTTTCAGACGGCGTTCGAAGAATTCATATTCATCTTCTGTAATCGACAATTCATGTGCCAAAGCTTCGATCTTTGTCGGCACACCTTTTTGTTCCAATAATTCAATAACCCATTCACGGCTGGGCAACGGATGAGCGTAACGTTGTTTCTCCCGCTCCAAATATGGGTCTTTTTCTCGTAAATTTAAAGATTTAGTATTTTTGTTCATTTTGATAGTTGACATTCTTTTTTTAAAATATATAATAGCTGCTTCTTCGCAGTTCAGGTAGTCAACTGTACCTTAAATTGAAGAATAAAGCAAAGCCCAGGTGGCGGAATTGGTAGACGCGCTAGCTTCAGGTGCTAGTGTCCTCACGGGCGTGGAAGTTCGAGTCTTCTCCTGGGCACCAAATAATTTGGTGCTTCTTTGCTTAAGAAAATTTAAATTGCCCAGGTGGCGGAATTGGTAGACGCGCTAGCTTCAGGTGCTAGTATCCTCACGGGTGTGGAAGTTCGAGTCTTCTCCTGGGCACCACTGATAAATCAATCAGTTAAGTTTTCACATTATTCTGAATAAGAAGTCAGGATAATAGTCCACAGAGAGGTGGATGAGTGGTTTAAGTCGCACGCCTGGAAAGCGTGTATACGTGAATAGCGTATCGAGGGTTCGAATCCCTTCCTCTCTGCCAGATACTAAAGACACCAACTAACGGTGTCTTTTTTCATATCCGCCCTTCTTAAAAATATTACACCATACTTTTATTTCTATTACCCTCTAATCATAAACCTGCCACTCATTCTTATCTTATACTAAATTGTAATGATTAAAGGCCGTCTGAAAATTTTCAGACGGCCTCTTTCTTAAAACTTACCAAATCCCAAACCATTGTTTATCAGATTGCTTTTTATTGCCGTTCTGCTGCTCGTGGTTTTGATGGCGAAATTGCCAAGGTACTTGCGGATTGTCTTTTTTCCATAAACCTTTACGTTTTTCCTTGGCTTGTTTTTGTGCGGCCGAATAGTCGGTGTAAGCGGTTTTACTTTGTTGTTTTTTGGCATAACTTTCATAATACCATGCGGCGCCATCCCGTATTTGCATCAAATTCAAGTCAATCGTGCCGACTGATACTTGTGCAACTTCGCGCTGGTAACGGTCGGCTTCAAACACGCGAACTTTGGCTTTTTTATTCAATGCAGCATCAATCAGATTGTCTCGTGATTGCGTACCATAAGCCTGATTGATTTCCGGCGCATCGATATAGGCCATACGGATTTTGTGTTTCCTGCCGTCGCTATCGATAATGTGCATGGTATCGCCATCATGGATTTTGATGATTTTTCCGTTGTATGTGTAGGATTGTCGCGATGACTTCTGTTTTTGTTCCGGTTTGGGTTTATCTTCGGCTTTGGTGTCAGATGTCGCTTTGACGACATTTTCCCCCAGCCATTCATTGACCTTTTCCAAACCGATATTATCACCTTGTGCCAATGTTGCGGCAACGCTTACCCCTGTACGAATCAACTCGGTATCGCGTGAGCTGTAACCAAGCGCGCCCAACACGGATAAAACAACGGGCAACCATTTTATAATTTTACTGATTTGCATATTTTGCCAAATTGAAGGCCGTCTGAAAGACCTGATGCACTTTCAGACGGCCTTTAAGATTGATTAATCTCCATTAATCCTGACAAGGCAGGATGACTTTTGCACCTTCTGCCGTACCCAAAACCAACACATCGGCGGCATCGCGGGCAAAAATACCGTTTTCGAGTACGCCGGTGATTTTATTGATTTCGTCTTCCATTTTCAGGGCTTGGTCGATATTGAGGCCGTGAACATCAACAATTTGATTGCCATAGAAAGTAGTATAACCGACACGCAACTCAGGCTGTCCGCCCATCGCAAGCAGTTTGCGCGACACCAGCGAACGGGCATTTTCAACCACTTCTACCGGCAATGGGAATTTACCCAAACGGGAAACGTATTTGCTTTCATCGGCGATACAGACAAATTTATCGGATGCGCTGGCCACGATTTTTTCGTTCAAATGCGCACCGCCGCCGCCTTTAATCATTTGCAGCGCGTGGTTGACTTCGTCTGCGCCGTCAACATAAACCGCCAAACCCATCACTTCATTCAGTGAAACTTCAGGAATCTCGTATTTTGCCAAAAGCTCGCTGGATTTTTTAGAAGTAGACACGGCACCCTTGATTTTCTTACCGCTTTTACCCAAAGCTTCGATAAAAAAGTTGATGGTAGAGCCGGTACCGATACCGATGTATTCGTTTTCAGGAACAAATTCCACCGCTTTTTCGGCGGCAATACGTTTAAGTTCGTCTTGAGTTGCCATGTTGTCAGTCTTTCAGTTTGAATAATAAAGTAATTTTAAGCTCTTAGGCTTTAATCAGCAATACTGCCGCTTGCGCTTCAATGGCTTCCATACGCCCCAGATAGCCAAGTTTTTCGTTGGTTTTACCCTTGATGTTCACGCAGTTTGCAGGCAAACCCAAATCTGCGGCAATATTGGCGCGCATTGCCGGAATATGTGGCGCAAGTTTTGGCTTTTGCACAATCACGGTCGTATCGACATTAACCACCTTCCAACCCAATGCCTGCACGCTTTGATAAGCCTCACGCAACAGCACACGGCTATCAGCATCTTTGAATTCGGCGGCAGTATCAGGAAAATGACTGCCGATATCGCCCAAACCGGCCGCACCCAATAGGGCATCGGTAATCGCATGCAAGAGCGCATCGGCATCTGAATGACCCAACAAGCCTTTTTCAAACGGAATGTTGACGCCGCCGAGTATCAAATCTCGCCCTTCGACCAACTGATGGACATCGTAGCCCTGTCCGATACGGATATTCATGTTTGCTTCCTTAAATAATGGGTTTTGATTGTTCAGACGGCCTTGAGCAACAATCTGACAATGTATTCGTCTTGCGGCAGCGTCAATTTTAAATTACGCGTATCGCCCTGCACCAAGCGCGGCCGGATACCCAGTTTTTCAACTGCTGACGCTTCATCCGTAATCTCACTCAAATCATCAACCGATAAGGCGCGATTTAATAAGGCCGTCTGAAAAAGCTGCGGCGTTTGCGCCTGCCATAATCCTGCGCGCGCAACGGTTTCATCAATATGATGATTGCCATCTGCCCGCTTGAGCGTATCGGCTACCGGTATGGCCAAAATACCGCCTTCATCATTCTCACCCGCCTCATCAAGCAAACGCGTTAACGCTTCAGCCGGCAGGCAACAGCGCGCGGCATCATGAACCAAAATATTATCTTTCGCCTCGGCCAAACCTTGCTTTAATAAAGTGGACACACCATTGCGTACCGTTTCAGCACGACTTGCGCCGCCTACTCGAAAGACGCGTACTTTCTCAGACAGGGCCGTCTGAAAAACCGAATCTTCCGGAGAAAGAATAACGGCAATTAAATCTATGCGGGGGTGTTTCTCAAAGATTTCTATGGTATGTTGCAATACAGTTTTACCATTGATTTCAAGATATTGTTTAGGTTTTCCTGCGCCAAATCGCGCTCCCACACCGGCAGCAGGAATCAAAGCGATATTGCGGCGCATCATGCTGACGCTCCGGCATTGGCCTCATCAGGCGTTTCGTCCTTTCGCCATACACACGCTTCGCCTAAATCGTCCAAATATTTCTCATGCGCGCCCAGCTCGTCCGCATTGGCTTTGATAACTTTCAACTGCGATGTACGTTTGGTTTCCGCAATAACGGTTTGTTTGACCTCGCCCTCTTCTTCCGCCTCGCCGCCCATCAGGTCGAACTGCTGACGCGTCATGGCAAGATAGACTTCACCCAAAAGCTCGCAGTCGATTAACGCGCCGTGCAAGACCCGTTTGCTGCGGTCAACGGAAAAGCGGTTACACAACGCATCCAAGCTTGCCTTTTGCCCCGGAAACATTTCACGCGCCATGGCCAGCGTATCGGTCACTTTGCAACCAAGTTCTTCAATAGAAGGCAAACCCATGCGGCGGAATTCCATATTCAGAAAGCCGACGTCAAACTTGGCATTATGGATAATCAGCTCTGCGCCACGTATAAAGTCGGCAATCTGTTTACCCACTTGAGCAAACGGCGGCGCATTCTTCGCTTCCAATACTTCAATCGTCAAACCATGCACCTTCGCCGCTTCCTCCGGCATATCGCGCTCAGGGTGGACATATAAATGAAGGTTGGAGTCGGTCATTTGGCGGTTGATCATTTCCAAGCCGGCAAATTCGACCAGACGGTCGCCGTTTTCAGGATAAAGACCCGTGGTCTCCGTATCGAGGATAATCTGACGTTGGCTCATGGTTAGTGGTTTCTGCAATTATCAAAACGTCCTGAATCATACTGAAGGCCGTCTGAAATGTATAGTCAGCAAAACTTTAGCTGCTTTTGCAATACCCTTTTATTGCTGGATTTTTTCAGACGGCCTTTATTCTTTTTTCATCTAATGACCATCTATTACGACATTTTTGAGTAGAAAACCCAATTTCTAAAAAATTTTTTAAATTTAATTTCTTTAATAATTAATATCTTACGTATAAATTAAATAATAGGAACAATTATCATTTGCAAATTTAAAAAATCGCCGTATAATACAACCCATCGAAACAAAACAACCGCACAACAGAATGAAAGGAGAAGAAAATGCCCGAAAGTATTTTTAAGCAAGTCTCCCTTGATATTCTGAGACTGCACCAACAAGCCATCCGCTCTTTGATCGCCACCAAGTGTTGCGATGAATGCGAAGTACATGACGCAGTATTCATTACTTTAGATGGCCGATATTATGTTTGGCTCCCTTGTATGGGCAAATCGCCCCAATCAGAAACCGGTATCCTGCTGATTGAAGATGAAGACGGCAATACACGCTTGAGCTGGGTTGCCGATACACGCGAAGTCAAGCAAAAAGACAGTCTGTACAACCGCGTTGTTTCCGCCCTGCAAAGAAAAATGCAGCGCACGAAAAACAAATTTATCCAGTCGGCAAACGCCCGATTGCTTGAGCTGACGCCTCAGCAAGGCCGTCTGACGACAAACAGCAAAGATTTCTCGCTTTCACCACATGACTTGATGAAAGCACTTTATCCGGCAACACATCAAATAGGAGAATTTGCCCTGTAACAGTTTTTGGTAGTGGTTTGTGTTCCTTTTGCGCCCCTTAAAATTTTAAAGGGGCGATTTTTTTACCCCTACTTTTCAGACGGCCTAAACACCGGTTTTCCAGTACAATAAAGGCCGTCTGAACATTTCCTACTTTTCAACCATGCAACTGCTCAAATACATCCGATCGCAAGGCCTCGGCAGCCGCAAGCAATGCCAATGGCTGATAGACAATGACTGCATTGCCATCAACGGCGAAATCCATAATCGTGCCAAAGACGATATTGATCCGTCTCAAGTGCACACCCTGTCTGTTGACGGCGAAGAAATTGCCGCCGTCCCCATGCCCTATTTTTATATCCTGCTTCATAAGCCTGCAGATTACGAGACTTCGCACAAACCTCAGCAATATCCAAGCATCTTCAGCCTTTTTCCCGACCACATGCGCAATATCGATATGCAGGCAGTCGGCCGCTTGGATGCAGACACAACCGGAATTATTCTGATTACCAACGACGGCCAATTTAACCACCGCGTTACCTCGCCCAAACACAAAGTTCCGAAGCTCTACCGCGTCACTTTGAAACATCCTGCCGACGATACCCTTTGCACTGCGCTGAAAAACGGCGTCCTCCTGCATGACGATAATGAAACCGTCGCCGCGGCCGAAGCAGTATTGACCGACCCAACCACATTGATGATGACCATTACCGAGGGTAAATACCATCAGGTCAAACGCATGGTTGCAGCCGCAGGCAACCGTGTCGAGCAGCTCCACCGTGAGAAATTCGGCAACTGGAATGTCGATGATTTAGCCGCCGGAGAATGGAAATTTATCCAAATCTAAAAAAATTCCAAATTTTTTCGATAAATTTTTAAACAATATGGATTTTTTATTTATTTAAAATCAAACATCTAAACCTTATTATTTTTATTTAACAGAATTTAACACTGTGAAGACTGAACTATTGTATAATTCGCCTGTCTGAGTAACACTTGCTTCGAAAGAAGTGAGTAAGTGAGTAAGACGTTTTCCCCGTAATGTGTTTGGCCATCTATACTTTCCCCTTAGTATAGATGGTTTTTTTTATCTAAAATTTGGCAACCAAACGAATGTACTTTCAGACGGCCTTTCTCATCTAAAGAAGCCATCATTGCTAGACCTCATCTCCCACTCATTAACTTGCCATTACTCCTTTTCTCTTTCTCGTCTCTTCCGCATCAATCTGTGCCATTCCCATTTCAGGCAAATCGTTTTATAGAAAGAAAACCTATCGGCGACTATCCAAGCTAAGGTTACAGGATGTTATTAGACAGCCTTAGATAAATACCATCTTTGTTGCCGACATACTCTTGAAAGCACACTTTGGTGCTATCCAATATCCTCACAACAACCCTTTCCCATATCCCACTTTTCAGACGGCCTTTATCGTTACGGCTCTTTCAATCATTCATATCGCTTCAGCCAAATTCTCTGTTTTCAGGTTTCAATACCAATCAAACCAGATAAATCCACTAAAAATTCTTCATTACATGGTTTTTTTAACCAATTTTCTTTTCAGACTTTAGTCAAGATTCGTTAAATCTTTGCGGTAAAATGTTGTCTTTGTTTTTATGCATCTGAGTATTTATGTCTTCCAATCAACCCCGTCAAACCTGGTCCAACCGTTTGACTTACATCCTTACCGTTGCCGGCGCGACTGTCGGCTTTGGCGCAACATGGCGTTTCCCGTATTTGGTTGGTGAAAACGGCGGCGGCGCGTATGTGTTTTTGTTCTGTATCGCCATGCTGGTCATCGGTATTCCAATGATTTTGGTGGAAAATGTCATCGGTCGCCGCAAAGGCGTGAACGCGCTGGATGCGTTTGGCGGCACAATGAATGGCAAACCCGTTGCCAAAGTTTGGAAATTGGTCGGTTGGATGGGCCTGCTCGGCGCATTCGGCATCATGGCCTATTACATGGTGCTCGGCGGCTGGGTTATCAGCTACATCGTCAATATCATCGGCGGTAATTTGGACATTTCCAGCCCTGTTTCCGGCGAAGTCACCAAAAGCTTCTTTACCGAACACATCGAAAACAGCCCTTGGGAAATTGCTTTCTACACCTTCCTATTTGTGGTTGTGAACCAATGGATCTTGGTCAAAGGCGTGATCGGCGGTATTGAAAAAGCGGCAAAATACCTGATGCCTTTGCTGTTTTTATTCCTGATTGCCATGGTTGTGCGCAACGTTACCCTACCGGGCGCAATGGAAGGCATTACCTTCTATCTGAAACCTGACTTCAGCAAAATTACTGCCGAACTGTTCGTCTTCGTTTTAGGACAAGTGTTCTTCGCCTTGAGCTTGGGTTTCGGCGTGATGATTACATTATCCAGCTATCTGGATAAAAATGAAGATCTGGTTCAGACGGCCGTAATTACCGCGATTACCAACACTTTGATTGCCGTGTTGGCCGGCTTTATGATTTTCCCTTCCCTCTTCAGCTTTGGCGTTGCCCCTAACTCCGGCCCGACGTTGGTGTTCCAAAGCCTGCCGATCGTGTTCTCCAATATGTGGGCAGGCCCCGTGTTTGCAGTAATTTTCTTCTCACTGCTTCTGATTGCCGCGCTGACCACTTCTCTGACCATTTATGAAGTGTTGATTACAACTATTCAGGAGAAAACCAAAATCCGCCGCGCAGCCGCGATTACCATCGTACTGGCAGGGATTTTTATCTTCGGCAATATCCCGTCCATCTTGAGCTACGGCCCATGGAAAGATATTTCCGTGTTTGGTAAAAACATTTTTGACGCCTTTGACTATATCAGCGGCAACATCCTGTTTATGCTGACCGCACTTGGCTCTGCCTTATTTGTTGGCTTCGTGATGAAAGATGAAGCGAAGGACGAATTGCTCTACAAAGGCAACCATACCACCGTCAATATCTGGTTTGCCTATGTGAAATACCTCGTGCCGTTGGTGATTCTGCTGATTTTCATCAGCAACCTGTTCTGATAAACAAACATATAAAAAGGCCGTCTGAAATGTTCAGACGGCCTTTGTTTTGACTATGCTTTATTCAGCCCAGTTTTTCTTCTTACTGGTTTTACCGATACCAGGGTTGAAGCTGTTGGTCGGATCAAGTTTTTTATAGAACTGTTTCAGCGCAGGCTTGGCTTCATACAGATGACCGACGTTGTGCTCGGCAGGATATTGCGCACCACGTTGGTCAAGCAGATGGAGCATTTCATGTTCCAAGGCCATGCAGTCGTTGCCTTTTTTAATGATGTAGTCCTGATGGAACACATGACACATAAAATGTCCGTAATACAATTTATGGATGATTTTATTGTCGATTTCCGGCGGCAGTGTTTCAAACCAATCACGGTCATCACGGCGCAAGGCAATATCGAGCGCAACTAAATCTTCTACCTCATCATCATGCACGGCACGATAGCGGATCGCGGCAGAAGCCACGGCGAAACGATGCAACATGGCCGCCTGCGTTTCTTCGGCATTACATTCAAAGAATGCGCCACCATGAGTTGCAAAATATTCTTTCAAGAACGTGCGCGCTTCTGCTACGCCTTCGCCACCCATTTTCAAGATCAAATGGTGTTCGTATTTGTCGCGATAATTTCGCATAGATTTAGGCAAATGATCCGGCAGAATTTTGCTGACCAGCTGCATGAATTTATCGGAAAAATGCTTAGGCAGGAAGCTGACTTTTTTACCGAATCTATCGACGCGCGCTTTAAAATCAAACAATTTCGGCAATTGATGCGTACCGAATTTCTTAATCACATAGAATGTGTCTTTGCCATATACATCGGCAATATCGAAAGCCTCACGGTGGATATACTCGCCGGAAACAGGCAGGCTTTTAAATTCACCCAAAGCGGCGCGACGGATATCGGTCAATTCATTGATGTCATTGGTGCCGATATAGAACACGGCAGTTTGTTTTTCTTGCGGGAAAGTATCCAGACGCACGGCAAATACCATCAGCTTGCCCGCGCAGCCTGAAGCCTCGTAATGGCGTGCTGGGTCGGCATTAAAGCGTGCGGCCGTCGGCTCATCCACTTTGCGTACATGGTCGCAATAAGCATGGTCATGGCCCTTGCCGGCATCTTGCGTAATGTCTTTTCGCTGATAATGAAAACCTTGCAAGTTGGTCAAAATCTCTTCAGGGGTTTCGCCCAAATCAATGCCCAAATGGTTGACCAGCTCCAGTTTGCCCTCTTCGTTGATTTGTGCAAACAGAGCCATTTCCGTATAAGCCGGGCCACGCTGTACCAATGCACCGCCTGAGTTATTACATACGCCACCCAATACAGATGCGCCGATACAGGACGAACCGATTACAGAGTGCGGCTCACGGCCTAAAGGTTTCAGCAGCAGCTCCAATTGATTCAGGGTAGAACCGGGCAGGCAGACAACTTGTTCGTTATTGTTAATCGGCTGAATGATGTTCAGACGCATGGTATTCACAATCACGATATCGCGGTCGTAATCATTGCCGTCAGGAGTCGAGCCGCCGGTCAGACCGGTATTGGCAGCCTGCGTAATCACGATAACATCAGCCTCAACACACGCCTGCAAAATTTGCCACATTTCCAACACCGTACCCGGACGGACAACTGCCAGCGCCTTACCTTCGCCAAAACGGTAGCCTTGACGGTATTGTTCAGTTTTTGCCGGGTCTGTGATGATGTATTTTTCGCCGACGGTTTGCGTCAGCCGACTGATTAATTGTGTAGCATTCATTGCATACTCCTTGAGAGATTAATATATTTATTAGATTGCAAGCATTGTAGTAATCCGTTCAATCAAAGTAAAGGCAAAACCCGTTTTTTAAACTCATCTTTTAAATAAACAAAAGGCCGTCTGAAATTTTCAGACGGCCTTTTGTTTCAAGCTTGAACAATCAAATTATTCAGCTGCTTTCTCTTCGCGAGCAGGAGCTTCAAGCAAAGCTTTGATAGACAGGCGTACGCGGCCTCGATCGTCTACTTCCAATGCTTTCACGTTCACAACCTGACCTACTTGCAGGTAGTCGCTGACATTGCGTACGCGCTCGTGGGCGATTTGACTGATGTGTACCAAACCGTCTTTACCCGGCATCACACTGACAATCGCACCAACGTTGTTGTCGAGGATTTTAACCACAGTACCTTCGTACACTTTGCCCACTTCCACTTCGGCAGTGATTTCTTCGATACGTTTTTTCGCTGCATCGCCTGCTTCTTGAGTAGTCGCAGCGATAGTGATGGTACCGTCTTCAGCGATATTGATTTCAGTACCGGTTTCAGCAGTAATCGAACGAATGGTTTCGCCGCCTTTACCAATTACATCACGAATTTTATCTTGGTTGATTTTCATGGTGAACAAGCGTGGCGCGTGTGCAGACAACTCTTGTGGGCCTGCAACGGCGGCTTTCATCTGATCCAAGATGTGCAAACGCGCTTCTTTGGCTTGAGCCAAAGCGATTTGCATGATTTCTTTGGTAATACCTTGGATTTTGATGTCCATTTGCAGCGCGGTTACACCTTCTGTTGTACCGGCTACTTTAAAGTCCATATCGCCCAAATGGTCTTCATCGCCCAAGATGTCGGTCAGAACGGCAAATTTGTTGTTGTCCAAAATCAGACCCATGGCGATACCGGCAACGTGTGCTTTCAAAGGCACACCGGCAGACAACAGGCTCAAGCAGCCGCCGCAGACGGAAGCCATAGAGGAAGAGCCGTTGGATTCGGTAATTTCAGAAACCACGCGCATGGTGTAGCTGAAATCTTCAGGTTCTGGCAATACGGCCAACAATGCACGTTTAGCCAAACGGCCGTGACCGATTTCACGACGTTTTGGCGCACCTACGCGACCCACTTCGCCGGTAGAGTATGGAGGGAAGTTGTAGTGCAGCATGAAGCGGTCGGTGTATTCGCCGGACAGCGCATCAATGATCTGCTCGTCGCGTGAAGTGCCCAAAGTTGCAACAGCCAAAGCTTGGGTTTCGCCACGGGTAAACAGTGCAGAACCGTGAGTGCGCGGCAATACGCCGGTTTGAATGTTCAGCGGACGAACAGTGCGGGTATCGCGACCGTCGATACGCGGTTGGCCGTCCAAAATTTGGCTGCGGACAACATCGGCTTCCAAGTGTTTGAAAATGCCTTTGATTTCGTTGGCTGCCAAAGTGTCGGTTTCTTCGGTAATCAACGCTTCTTTTACAGCACTCCAAGCTTCGTCCAATTTGGCAGAACGTGCTTGTTTTTGACGGATTTTGAACGCTTCTTTAATGGTTTCACCGGCAATTTCGCGTACTTTTGCAACCAATTCTTCATTGGTTTCAGGTGCTTTCCAATCCCAAACTTCCGGGTTGACTTCATCGGCAAACTCATTGATGGCATTAATGGCCACTTGCATTTGATCGTGACCGTAAACAACCGCACCCAGCATCACTTCTTCAGACAAGATGTCGGCTTCGGACTCCACCATCAACACGGCTTTAGAAGTACCGGCAACAACCAAGTCCAATTGTGATTTGGCCAATTCGGCTTTAGTCGGGTTCAAAACGTACACGCCGTTTACATAACCAACGCGTGCCGCACCAATCGGACCAGCAAACGGTACGCCGCTCAACACCAGCGCGGCAGATGCACCCAACATTGCAGGAATGTCAGAATCAATTTCAGGGTCAACAGACACCACCATCGCTACGATTTGGATGTCGTGGTAGAAACCTTCAGGGAACAGAGGACGAATCGGACGGTCGATCAGACGGCTGGTCAGGATTTCTTTTTCGCTTTGTTTGCCTTCGCGTTTGAAGAAACCGCCGGGGATTTTACCTGCGGCATAAGTACGCTCGAGGTAATCGACAGTCAGAGGGAAGAAGTCTTGGCCTTCTTTCACTTCTTTATTGGTAGTAACGGCAACCAAAACAACAGTGTCGCCCATGGATACTTTAACGGCAGCAGCGGCTTGGCGAGCGATTTCGCCGGTTTCCAAAGTAACGGTTTGATTACCGTATTGGAAGGTCTTAACGTGTTTATTGAACATTATTGTTCCTTTCAAAATACCGCACTGCTAAAACACTAATAATGCACACTAAAATCCGAATGTGCATAGTTAGGGTTTCAGACCGTGCGGCAGGTTATAAACAAGCTTTCAGACGGCCTTTAAGGCGCTGAAAACAACTCTCGATTATAAAGGCAACCATCCTTAAAATCCAGTATTTATACAATAAAAAGGCCGTCTGAAATATATCCTTTTCAGACGGCCTTCAAACTTAAAAATCAATCCTGAGTCAGCAAAGTCAATGCTTCTTGATATTTTTCGACTGTTTTTTGAATTACATCGGCAGGCACTTTAGGCGCAGGCGCTTTTTTATTCCAACCGCTTTGCTCCAGCCAGTCGCGGACAAATTGTTTGTCAAAAGACGGCGGATTGGTGCCGACTTTGTATTGGTCTGCAGGCCAAAAACGACTGGAGTCAGGCGTTAATACTTCGTCCATCAAAGTCAGCGTACCTTCTTCATCCAAACCAAATTCAAACTTGGTATCGCAAATGATAATACCGCGAGATTTCGCATATTCGGCCGCTTCTGTATAAAGCTGAATCGCTTTGGCGCGCACCTCCGCCGCCAATTCTTTTCCGATGATGCGTTCGCATTCTTCAAAGCTGATGTTTTCATCATGATCGCCAACTGCGGCTTTGGTCGATGGCGTAAAAATCACTTCGGGCAACTGTTGCGCTTCCTGCATACCTTCAGGCAGTTGAATACCGCAAACAGAGCCTGTCTTTTGATAATCTTTCCAACCGCTGCCTGCCAGATAACCGCGCACAATAGCCTCCACTTTCACCGGAGTGAGTTTTTTAGCTACAACAGCGCGTTTTTCTAAAACTTTGGCTTCGTTTTCTGGCAAAACATCGTAAACCGTATGGCCGGTAAAATGGTTAGGCATGATATGAGCCAGTTTTTTAAACCAAAAATTGGAAATCTGCGTCAGAATCTCCCCTTTACCCGGAATCGGATCATCCAAAATCACATCGAATGCAGACAGACGGTCGGAAGCAACCATCAGCATACGTTTATCGTCAATTTCGTACAAATCGCGGACTTTGCCGGAGTAGATTTTTTTCAAGCTGATTTCAGACATTTCGGGTATCTCTTAGGTAGACAGAAGAATACGGTATTTTAGCCCAATTTGGAATTTTTCGTCAGATTGTTTACAAAATAAAGGCCGTCTGAAACCTTATATTTTGGTTTCAGACGGCCTTATCCGTTGATTTTAGAGAAGAACCCTGAAAATCACCATCCTATCAGATTACAGAAGCTTGAGTCTGATCTTGGATATGGTTCACAGCAGACAGAGAGTAGTAGTCGCCGTGGCCGGTTACTTGGTAAGTGCTACCATCAGCAAACTTGAAGTTTTCAACTTTGTGATTGTTACCGGTAAACCAGTCGTCGATGGTAATGCTGTCGTTAGTACCGACAGAAACAGTCAGGTTAGCACCTGATTTGCTCAGCAATACGTCAGAAGCTGCAACGCCTTTACCGAACAACAGGGTGTCATTACCGCTTTCCTCACGGATAGTGTCGTGACCGTAACCTTTGTCGAAGAAGTAAGTATCGTTACCGGTACCGCCGATCAGGATGTCGTTGCCGACACCACCGTCGAGGTAGTCGTTACCGTCTTTACCAACCAGGCAGTCGTCGCCGGACAAACCGTACAGATGGTTGTTGCCGCCGTTACCTTCGATGTTGTTGTTCAAAGAGTTACCGGTACCGTTCAGGTTTTGCATACCTTGCAAGAACAGGTTTTCAACGTGATCGGTCAAGGTGTAGTCAATAACGGTACGAACAGTATCGATACCGGCTTGTGCATTGCCGTACTCGATAACTTGGTCGTTGGCATTGTCAACGAAATAAACATCGTTACCGTCGCCACCGCGCATGATGTCAGCACCTGAACCACCGTTCAGGTAGTCGTTACCGGCACCACCTTGCAGGTAGTCTTTACCTTCTTCACCGTATAGAGAGTCACCGTCGGCATCACCGTAAATGGTGTCGTTACCAGCACCGGCATAAATTACGTCTGTGCCGTTGCCACCGTAGATGATGTCTTCGCAAGCAGTACCATAAATGGTATCTTTAGCATCAGTACCGCGGATAACGTTGCCGTCTTTGCAGTCTTCAGCTCGAATGACATTACCTGGGTTTTTGTCTTCCTGACCGTATGAGTTGTTTTGGTTATGGTCGTCAACACAGTCTTTGCAGTCTGGCTCAGGTTTCGGTTCTGGTTTAGGCTGAGGTTTTGGCTCTGGCTTAGGTTCTGGTTTAGGCTCAGGTTTTGGTTCTGGCTTAGGCTCAGGTTTTGGCTGAGGTTTTGGTTCTGGTTGCGGTTCTGGTTGTGGCTCAGGTTTAGGCTCAGGTTTTGGTTGAGGCTTAGGCTGAGGTTTAGGTTGTGGTTTTGGACATGGGATCGGTTTGATTGGATCGCAGTTGTAAGGTGGGCAAACCGGAACACATTTGTAGTTAGGCGTTTTTGCCGGTGGGCAGAAAGCCGCAATAGCAGAAACCAAACCGGTTACCGCGTTAACTACTGACACGCCGATGCTGGCAATGCTAGCAATGCTGCCGATAGAAACAGAAGATTTTGCTGCAGGAGCGCAGTAGTAAGAAGAGTAGGAAGCCTTAGGCGCAGGAGCGCAGTAAGAACTAACCAGGGGTCTAGTATAATACCCCCCGTAACAGTATGCCATAATAATTACTCCCAAAATAGTTAATAAAGATATTGAGCTGACGGAACGAGCAAATTCCGCCCTTGCTCAATTATTATTTTAGTAATATTTTTCAAAATATTTACTCAAAAATATCAAACGGTAGAATTTGCCGATAAAAGGATGGAGTTTCGCCTGTTTTTAAATTCCATTATCCTAGAAACAATAAAAACATTAACATTGATTCACAATCTATCAAACAGCATAGATCCTTTATCTATCTTGTTAAGAGCTGAACTTTAACTCTAGTTATAGTAAACAAACATAATACCAATAAGTGGTTATTATTATGGATAGATAATATCGACAATTTGCCCAAATACAGCCGCCTCTGCATTTTGTTCTACGCCAATAATGTGAATTTGTCTTATTTACATTATAATGACACGAATACCTATTCAACAGCTATCAGAGGAGATACTCAACCATGCGTACTTTATTGACCGGAGCCAAAGGCCAGCTTGCACGTTGTCTGCGCGACCGCCTGCCCGAAGATTGGGAACTGATTGCTACCGACTCTACTTCGCTGGACATTACCGATACCGAAGCCGTGCATCATATGATCAAAAACTTCCAACCAGATGCCATCGTTAATGCCGCGGCTTACACTGCCGTCGATAAAGCGGAAGAAAACGCAGAGGCCGCTTTTGCCGTCAACGCAACCGCTGTTCACAACCTGGCCGCAGCCGCCCGCGCCGCACACGCCCGCTTTATCCATATTTCCACTGATTATGTATTCGACGGCGAAGGCAAACGCCCTTACCGCGAAACCGACTACACCAATCCGCGCAGCACTTACGGTCAATCCAAAGTAGCGGGCGAGCTTTTGGCTTTAGCCGCGCATCCGGAAAGTACAATCGTCCGTACCTCATGGCTGTTTAGCGAATACGGCAGCAATTTCGTCAAAACCATGTTGCGCCTTGCCAAAGAACGTGATTCTCTCTCCATCGTTCATGACCAAACCGGTTGCCCTACTTATGCAGGCGACTTGGCTCATGCCATCATCAGTTTATTGCAACAGCCTACTTCCCCACGCGGCATCTTCCATTACTGTGGCAACAAATCGGCAACATGGTACGAATTTACCAAAGCCATCTTTCAGACGGCCCATCAATTAGACGACAGCTTCCGCATTCCGGAACTGAACGCAATCACCACCGAACAATACCCCCTGCCCGCTCCGCGTCCGGCATACAGCATTATGGATTGCTCACGCCTCGAAACCGAGTTTGGTATCAAACCGTCCGACTGGCAAAAAGCCCTGCGCGAAATTCTCCGCACAATCGACTGATAAGCTGATCCATCTATATCAAGGCCGTCTGAAAACATATTTTCAGACGGCCTCTTTGTTTCTTTTATATCAAATGCTTTATCTATCCAGTCTGTCATTTGAAAAGTGCTACAATAGCCGTTTATTTTATTTTTCAGACGGCCTGACACCATGTGCAACCATCATCCCAAACATTCACACGATAATGACACCATCCGCATCCGCGGCGCGCGTACACATAATTTGAAAAATGTCGATTTGGACATTCCGCGCCACAAGCTCGTAGTGGTAACAGGATTGTCAGGCAGCGGCAAATCGTCTCTGGCGTTTGATACTTTATATGCCGAAGGCCAACGCCGTTATGTCGAGAGCCTTTCAGCCTATGCCCGTCAATTTTTGCAGATGATGGACAAACCAGATGTCGATTTGATCGAAGGCCTGTCGCCTGCAATTTCCATCGAGCAGAAATCCACCAGCCACAACCCGCGTTCCACCGTCGGTACAGTAACAGAAATCCACGATTACCTGCGCCTTTTGTACGCACGCGTCGGTATGCCGTATTGCCCCGAACACAATCTGCCATTATCGAGCCAAACCGTGTCGCAGATGGTCGATGCTGTGTTGAAGCTGCCGGAAGACACACGCGTGATGATTCTTGCGCCGGCTGTGCGCGAACGTAAGGGTGAGTTTGTCGATTTCTTTGCCGACTTACAGGCTCAGGGCTTTGCGCGTGTACGCGTGGACGGCGAGGTCTATCAGTTGGATGAAGTGCCGAAGCTGGAAAAAAACATCAAGCACAATATCGACGTCGTCATCGACCGCGTGAAAGTGAAGGCGGACATCAAGCAGCGGCTGGCAGAAAGTTTTGAAACCGCGCTGCGCCACGGCAACGAGCGTGCGCTGGCAATGGAAATGGACAGCGGCGAAGAACATTGGTTTTCCGCGCGTTTCGCCTGCCCTGTATGTTCATACAGCCTGCCCGAATTAGAGCCGCGCCTCTTTTCGTTCAACAACCCGATGGGCTCCTGCCCGACTTGCGACGGCTTGGGCAACACCAACTTTTTCGACCCCGAAAAAGTGGTCGCCCATCCCGAATTATCCTTAGCAGCAGGCGCGATTGACGGCTGGGATAAGCGCAACCAATTCTATTTCCAAATGATTCAATCACTGGCGCATCATTACAAATTTGATGTCAATGCCGCTTGGGAAAGCCTACCGGAAAAAGTGAAAAAAGTCGTGTTGCACGGCTCGGGCAAAGAAGTCATCAACTTCACCTACCTGTCCGAACGTGGTACCACCTTCAACCGCAGCCACGCCTTCGAAGGCATCATCCCTAATCTCGAACGCCGCTACCGCGAAACCGACAGCGAAACCGTGCGCGAAAAACTGCGCGAATACCAAAACCACCGCGCCTGCCCGAGCTGCGGCGGCGCACGTTTGCGCAAAGAAGCCCGCTACGTTTACGTCAGCGGCGAACCTTTACACGAAGTCTCCGCCTGGCCGCTGACCAAAACCCACCAATTCTTCGAAACGCTGGATTTGGACGGCAACAAAAAACAAATCGCCGAAAAAATCCTCAAAGAAATCACCGAGCGGCTCGGCTTCCTGATTAACGTCGGGCTGGATTACCTGAATCTTTCCCGCTCCGCCGAAACCCTCTCCGGCGGCGAAGCCCAGCGCATCCGCCTCGCCAGCCAAATCGGCAGCGGCCTGACCGGCGTGATGTACGTGTTGGACGAACCCTCCATCGGCCTGCACCAGCGCGACAACGACCGCCTACTCGCCACCCTCAAACGCCTGCGCGACTTGGGCAACAGCGTAATTGTGGTCGAACATGACGAAGACGCCATCCGCGAAGCCGATTTCGTCGTCGATATGGGCCCCGGCGCGGGCGAACACGGCGGCAACGTACTGATTGCCGACACCCCCGAAAACGTCGCCCAATGCGAAAACTCCGTTACCGGACAATACCTCAGCGGCAAAAAATCCATTGCCGTGCCGTCTGAACGCACGCCCGTCAATCCCGACCGAATGCTCGTCCTCAAAGGCGCGCGTGGCAACAACCTCAAAAACGTAACCCTCGAACTGCCGCTCGGTTTGATTACCTGCATCACCGGCGTATCCGGCAGCGGCAAATCCACACTGATTAACGACACCCTCGCCAAAATCACCGCCCGCGAACTCAACCGCGCCCAAGAAGAACCCGCCCCATACGACGACATCCACGGCCTCGAACACCTCGACAAAGTCATCAACGTCGACCAATCCCCTATCGGCCGCACCCCGCGCTCCAACCCCGCCACCTACACCGGCCTATTCACCCCCATCCGCGAACTCTTCGCCGGTGTGCCCCTCTCGCGCGAACGCGGCTACAACGTCGGCAGATTCTCCTTCAACGTCAAAGGCGGCCGCTGTGAAGCCTGCCAAGGCGACGGCGTCATCAAAGTCGAAATGCACTTCCTGCCCGACGTGTACGTCCCCTGCGAAGTCTGCCACGGCAAACGCTACAACCGTGAAACGCTCGAAATCCAATACAAAGGCAAAAACATCAGCCAAGTCCTCGACATGACCGTCGAAGAAGCCCGCGAATTTTTCGACGCAGTCCCCACCGTATCGCGCAAACTGCAAACCCTGATGGACGTAGGCCTGGGCTACATCCGCCTCGGCCAGTCCGCCACCACCCTCTCCGGCGGCGAAGCCCAGCGCGTCAAACTCGCCCTCGAACTCTCCAAACGCGACACCGGCAGAACGCTCTATATCCTCGACGAACCCACCACCGGCCTGCACTTCGCCGACATCGCCCTGCTGCTGGAAGTCATAGGTCGTCTGAAAGGCAAAGGCAACTCGATAGTGATTATCGAGCATAATCTGGACGTGATTAAAACCGCGGATTGGATTGTGGATTTAGGGCCGGAAGGGGGAGACGGAGGTGGTAAGATTATTGCTTCAGGTAGCCCCGAGCAGGTGGCGAAGGTTAAGGGGAGTTATACTGGGAAGTATTTGAAGATGGTTTTAAGATAAACCTTAATATTATTAATTGAACGAGGTAAATATGTTTGGTATTGAAATTAAGGAAAGCATTAATAAGCTAAGAGTATGTTCGTCTGAGTTTATTAAATTTTATAAAAATAATTCACGGGATGACGCTACGAGAGTTAGCGAGGAGGCAGTCAAGTGCTTTGATTTTATAGTTAATGAAATTCTACGTATCAGAGATGTCCATAGAAAAAATGGAAATTTTAGAAATTCAGATTTTCAAAGAAGTCTAGGTGAGGATTGTGGGAAAGTGTATCAACCAGCAAATGCAACTGAAAGACAATCAATTATCACGACACCAATTTTACCTAATCCAAATAGTGATATTTGTTTTGAGGAACTAATAACAAAATTTAAACATCGTGAAAACGCGAAATTTCGTATTGAAGCAGATAATTCGCATATTATTATTTTTTCAGTTAGTGATTTTCATCGTATACCTGCAAGTATAGTTGAATTCGATGTGCAAGACTTTTGTCAAAAAGCTGAAAATGTAGCTAATTATATCTAGTTAATGCTAATCACATTACAACTAAATAATATCTATTTTATTAAAAAGGCTCTAACAATGACATATCGTCCGTATTGGAAATCTGAGTTTCAAAAATGTTTAAGTGATATTGCAAATACAGGTAATTTACTTTATTGGGAGGAGGTTTCTGAAGAATTAAGTAACTCTCCAAACATAATCTGGGAGTATGTATATAAATTTAATTTAAGAAATAAAGCAGCCTGGATTTTAATCTATTCTTCTGTTTACAAAGGAACTGATCGTTCCAGAGAGATAAGTAGCGATGCAGTAAGAATTGTTATTGTATGGAATACAAAATCGGGGTTGAAATACTATCCTGCTGCCACTAAATATAGGGTAGAAAACTTATTTAATAATGTTCAGTATGAAATTCAACAAATTGCAAAAAATTGTTTTAATCTTAATACATATGCCAGGTGGGTGGAACATATGCCTTAGCAAGCCGTAGCCCGCATACCCAACCAACCGCGTGCGTGGCTGCGCCACACACCCTACCTTTGAATCACTTGGAACTTAAAAACCAATGCGTAGGGTGTGTGCGGTACGCACGCACGCGGTTAGTTTGATTAACTGTTTGCTGCTGTAAATTTTAACTTAATCGAAATTAACGCCTTCAGACGGCATGAGAAATGGCCGTCTGAAAACTGAAAAAGCAAGCCGTAGCCTGCACACCCAACCGACCGCGTGCGTGGCTGCGCCACACACGCTACCTGTGAATCACTCGGAACTTAAAACCAACGCGTAGGGTGTGTGCGGTACGCACGCGGTTGCTTGATTAACGGGTTGCCGTTTCAACTTTTAACTTCGTTGAAGCGAACGCTTTCAGACGGCCTCCAATGTCGTCTGAAAACCTCAACTTCAACAAAGCAAGCCGTAGCCTGCATACCCAACTGACCGCGTGCGTGGCTACGCCACACACCCTACCTATGAATTACTCGGAACTTAAAAACCAACGCGTAGGGTGTGTGCGGTACG
>NZ_KV821262.1:144300-157311 GCF_001815615.1 Neisseria sp. HMSC075C10 | reverse complement strand
TGCCGTTTCAACTTTTAACTTCGTTGAAGCTAGCGCTTTCAGACGGCCTCAAAGGTCGTCTGAAAGTGTCAAATTGAACGAAGTTAAAACCTCAAAAAACAAATCATTCCTTCTCCAACACCCAAACCACAAGCAAAAATCCTATGGCGCGTTATCGCAGAAACTTCATTGCCGGCGGCACATTCTTTTTCACCGTCAAACTCGCCGACCCAAAATCGCGCCTGCTTGTCGAACATATCGGCTTCGCGTGCGGCCTATATGGATGTGCAAAAACAATATCCCTTTGAAACCGTCGCCGTATGCGTACTGCCGAACCATATCCACGCCATTTGGACGCTGCCGCCCGACGATACGGATTATTCCCTGCGCTGGCGGCTGATTAAAACCAAATTCTCCGCCCATTTCCCTCATGCTGAAAACCTGTCTGCCAGCAAACAGCGGCGGAACGAACGCGGTATTTGGCAACGGCGTTTTTATGAACACACCGTGCGCGACGAAACGGATTTGCAACGTTGCGCGGACTACATCCATTTCAATCCCGTCAAACATGGATTGTGCGGCAATGTTCGCGATTGGGCGTTTTCGTCATTCCACCGTTATGTTCGGGATGGATGGTTGCCGTTGGATTGGGGCGGAACAAAAGAAACAGCGGTAATGAGTTTTGGAGAGTGAATACTATAAAAAATTACCGATCGCGTGCGTGGCTGCGCCACACCCCCTACCTGCGAGTCACACGGAACTTCAAAATATTAAAGTATCAAGCATTGTTGTTTAATTTAATTAAAATCATACAGCTGAAAGAGTCAGTCTATCTAAATATCCTAAAGGCCGTCTGAAATTTTAGACGGCCTTTGCTTTTGTAAGTAACCTTTTTTCAACGATTACGCCGCTTTACGGTGATAATGTCTGAGCGCGTGTTCTTTACGCCGTCCGCTTGAGAAGGCGGATACGCGTTTCAGGTAGCCGATGACACGGGTGCCGTAGTCGATGTCGTGCGAACCGCAGGCGGAACAGGCAGGCAGGGTGCGTTTGTCGATGTGACCGCATTCGTTGCAGATGGTGATACGTACGTTCACGCAGAAGTAGTTGCAGCCGGTTTGCGCGGCGATGTCCAGCAGCGAGCGGTAGCCGGATTCGGGCAGGGCTTCGTCAAGGTTCAGGTGCAGCGCGGAGCCGCCGTCAAGCCAGTCCACCAGTTCTTTACCGTGCAGCAGGAATTTGTCGAGCGCGTTGATTTCTTCGTCTTCGACGACGTAGAAATAGGAGTTATAGCAGTCGCGGCTGACTTTGTAGCCGTCGGCTTTGTCCCATTTGGCGTTTTTCACGCCGAGGTTTTCGGCAGGGACAAACTCGGTGTTGAACTTCACGCCGTAGTGTTTGCTGGCGGCTTGGTTGGCTTCGAATATGGTTTTCAGACGGCCTTGGACAAAGTTGATGTAATCGTCGTTGTAGCCAACCTTGATGCCTTGCGATTCGGCGGCTTCCGCCATGCCGTTGATGCCGATGGTGAGGAACTGTTTGTCCAACGTAATAAAGCCTGCATCGTAAACGGGCAGCATCCCGGCGGCTTGGTATTCTTCCATCAGTTTGCGGTAGGCGTATTGGTATTTGTGGATTTTGGCGACTTCAGCGGCAAGGTCGCGCCCGTCTTGCTCCAACCGGTTCATGTTGATGGTGATGACGTTGATGGAACCGGTCGCCACGCCGCCCGCGCCGAGGGTGTAGCTGAAAGTGCGGTCTTCAATGGCATTGCGCAGGCGGCAGCAGGAAGCCAACGAGTCAGGGTTGTCGGAAAGATAGACGAAGAAGGAATTGCCTTCCGCCAACTCTTTCGCCATTTCGTCTGCAAACACGGTGTCTTTGCATTTGCCGCCGTTGGTCAGCATCGCAGCGGTTACAACAGGGAAGGTCAAAATGGCTTTGGTGCGCTCTTGGTTAAACCATTTGAGGAAGAAGTTTTGCAACTTCGCCACGCTTGGCCACACTGGTTTGCTGAAATCGGGGAAGACGAAATCGCCGAACATCGCGTCGAAATAGTATTGATCGTAAACGGAAATATTCCAAAACACGCTCTGATAGCCGCGCGCGGCGGCAGGCTGGTTGATGCTATACACCACCTGCTGCATATGGTTGGCGATTTCTTTGGCATGGGTTTCCAAATAATTATCACCGTAGTCTTTGCGGGCGAAGTAGTCGAAATAGGTCAGAAATTCCACCGTCGCCACCGCACCGGCAAACTGCGCACTGATGGCAAACACAAGATTGATAAATGAGCCGCAAAACGATGCCAGATGCTGCGGCGCCTTAGATTCTCCGCCAAGTTTGCTTAAGCCGTCGAGCAGGAAGGGATACAGCGTAACCGACACACAATAAGGCTTGAGGCTGGTTTCGTCGTGCACATAAATCTCATGCGCCTCAATCTGGCGGATGTATTCGTCGGCGACGGATTGGTCGAAAATTTCAGCGATTTTGCGCGACACTTGGGCGCGGTTAATCTGCACGAAAAAGTCTTTCATGATCTCCGCTTCCATCGTAGCGATGTTTTTCTGGGTAACGTTGGCGTTGGCGTCCATTTTCGAGCCGTCCGCCGCGTTTTGCGCGCTGATGTAGTCACGCATGAATTGTAGTTTTCCGTTTAACTGTTCGGGATGCAGCCGAATCATGTTAATTCTCCTGTATGGTTTGGTTGATTTATTAAACAATGACGGTTGGGCCGTCTGAAACATCGCTGTCAGCGAATACAATAAATTCAATTTAAATCAGTGCAATACAGCACCGGGCTAAATTGAAGCCACTGGAAAAACTTTAGGCGCAGGTTTGTCTTTGATAAACAAGCGGTTCAACACTTCGCCCGTGCGCAGATCGATAAACTTCTGATTGGTGGTCGGGCTGTCCAAGCCGCCCAGCTCCATCTGCCAGCGGCCGGTTTTCAGATACGTCAGATAAGTCAGGATGCCATCTGAAACCGCCTCCAACTCCTCACGCTCCAGGCCTGTGTACAAACAGGCTTTCAAACCTTCCTGCGTAACAATAGCCAGCATTTTCTGTAAGGCTTTCGGTTGCCACTCCCCGCCCATAAACAACACGCAGCTAATTAGCCCGCGATAGCGTTTCAGACGGCCTTTTAAATACTCCTCGGTCAATTCCGTGCCGATACCCTCTTTCCATGTATCGGCACTGTGGCAACCTTTGCAACGCAGCGGACAACCTGAAAACAGAAATGCCAGCGACACTTCGCCGGGCACTTCCTGCCAAACAATTTGCTCAACTGTAAATTTCAAGCTACTCATTGCAATACCATAAACACAAGATATGGTGCGAATTAAAACACAAGACTACTAGATATGGTATTTTTATTTAACAATGTATTTTACTCATATAATAGATTTTTATTATTTATCTAATTGTCTATTACTATAAAATAGCAGTTTTAAACAAATAAAAAGGCCGTCTGAACACGATTCAGACAGCCTGTAATTAAAAAAAGAAAAGCAAACTCCGTTATAACAAAGACAGTTTTAACAAATCAAAAAAGGCCGTCTGAAATCATCTTTCAGACGACCTCAATTTCAGGTTTTAGCCCCGATTCGAGCCTTTAACCATATCCATCAAAAACAATCGGCAATCCAAGTTACCATTAAACAGCGGAATTTTACGCTTCGGAGAAAGGCGCATAAATTTCGGCATATCGCGATCGCCGGTAAACATCCCAGCCAGCCAGCCTGCGTAGTGCTGTTTCAACCATGTGCCCAGTTGCGGATAAAGCGCCTGTAAAGCCTGAATTTCGGCAAGGCGCACGCCATAAGGCGGATTGGAAATCATAATGCCGTGTTCGCCGTTCGGTCGCGCGGCCTGCGCATCTTGCACGTCAAAGCGGATGAAATTATACACTTCGGCGGCTTGGGCATTCGCCAATGCGGCACGAATCATATAACGGTCGTTGTCGCTGCCGGAAATGGGCGCGGCTGCCGGTTTGATTTGTTTTTCAGCTTCACGGCGCAGGGCTTGCCATTTTTCTTTGTCGAAGTTTTGCAGTTTTTCAAAACCGAAACGGCGCATCAAACCCGGCGCACGGTGTGTTGCAATCCATGCAGCCTCAATGGCAATCGTGCCGCTGCCGCAAAACGGGTCTTGGAAAGGCTGCGTACCATCGTAACCTGCCAAAAGCAGCAAACCTGCCGCCAAATTTTCCCTCAATGGCGCTTCGCCGGTATCCTGACGATAGCCGCGTTTGAAGAGTGCTTCGCCGGAAGTATCGATAAAGATTTCCACGTTGCGCTCATCGATAAAGGCATGAATGCGGATATCGGGGTTGATTTTGCCCACGCTCGGACGCGCATCATAAATATCGCGGAAGGCATCGCAGACGGCATCTTTGATTTTCAAACCGACAAAATCCAAGCTTTTCACATTGGCGCGCTTGCCTTCAACTTTGACCTTGAAGGTCTGCTCCAGCTTAAACCAACCTGTCCAATGCAGATTTCGTGCCAATTTGTAGATATCGTGTTCATTACGATAACCGCCTTTGGTCAAGCGCAGCAAAACGCGGCTGGCAACGCGCGAATACAGGTTGATACGATACACCTGCTCCATCGTGCCTTTACATGCCACACCGCCGTCAACAGCGCGGATATCCTGACATGCCATGCTTTCAAGTTCCTGCGTCAAAGGCGCTTCCAAACCGCGAGGACAAGTGATAAAAAGTGAATAAACCGTCATATAAAACCTTTCCGGGTAGGGCTATCCGAACCACTCGGATAACAAATAAAAACAATATTATAGCCGAAAAACCAAAAGGCCGTCTGAAACTTCAGACGGCCTTTGAATAAAGCTTGCTTAGTGATCCAAACTATCGGTTTCCACTTTAACCGCTTTATCGGTTTTATCTTCCGGCAAAACCAAGTTCAACAATACCGCCATAATACCGCCTGCGGAAATTGAGTTTTGGAACAATACCGGCAGGTTTTTGAACACTTCCGGCTCAAATGCCACGCCCAAACCCAAACCGACAGAAGTAGCCGCGATAACTGCTTCACGACGGCGAATACCGTGGCTGACCAGAATCCGCACGCCGGCAATCGCAATCAGGCCAAACATCAATACCATCGCGCCACCCAAAACCGGACTCGGAATCGTGGTAAACGCACGGCCGATAACAGGGAACAAACCCAACAATACCAAAATAGCCGCGATATATTTGCCCACATGGCGCGAAGCCACGCCGGTCATTTGAATCACGCCGTTATTTTGCGCAAAAGTAGTCAAAGGCAAAGAGCCCAACGCAGTCGCAATCACAGACACCAAACCATCTGCCAATACGCCGCCGCGTAGACGTTTGGTGTATTCCTCACCCTCAATCGGCTGCTCGGAGACCATTGCTGTCGCCGTCAAATCGCCCACTGCCTCAAATACGCTCAACAAGAAAATCGCACCGGCGACAATAAACGCGTGCCAATCAAATGCGAAACCATATTTAAACGGAACAGGCAGGGTAATCAGCGGCAGGTTTTGCAGGGCGGAAAAATCTACTTTACCCAAAAACAGCGCAACAATATAACCAACAATCAAACCCACCGCGATGCCGCTCATACGCAGCAATGGATTTTTCAAGCAGTTGAAAACCAATACAATCAGCAACACCAGCGATGCCAAACCCAAGTTTTCCATCGAGCCGAACGTACCGTCTGCTTTCGCACCGAAGCCGCCGCCGAAATCGGTAATGCCGACATGTACCAAGCTCAGGCCAATCAGCATGACGACCACACCGCTTACAGTCGGCGTAATCACTTTTTTCAGATAAGGCAAAAGCCAAGCGGAGAAGCACACCAAAAACGCGCCGACAAAGGACACGCCCAAAAGCGTTGAAATCATCGCATCTTCAGTCAAGCCTCCCTCTTTCATGCCGGTACCAAGTGCAATCATCACGGTAACAAAAGAGAAGTTGACCGACTGAATCGACAACATGCCCGAACCGACCGGCCCGAAACGGTTGACCTGCAAATAAGTGCCGACACCGGAAGCCACCATTGCCATCGACACCAAATAAGCCGTCATTTCAACCGGCAGCTCCAACGCCCCGCCGACAATCAGTGCCGGAGTAATCATCGGGACAAAAATCGCCAGAAGGTGCGTAACCGCACTCAACAACGCATTCCCAAACGGCGGCTTATCTTCCAAACCATAAACCAAATCAAGCGGTTCCGCTTGTTTTTCAGTCATTCCGGCCATGTTGAACCTTCTCTCAAGAATCGTTAAAAAATATTAAGATGCGTATTTTAACCAATTTGAAATGTATCAGCAAATTCAAAACCATCAGGCCGTCTGAAAGTTCCGCCCAACCGTTTTCAGACGGCCTTAAACCGCCTTAACACATTTTAATTCTTGACATCATTTTTCCATCTCAAAACAAACAAACCAATGATTTAAAAATGTATTATTCATTAAGATAATGACAAGTCACCATTAAACGGCAAAGCCGCTTAGCGGATATGTTTCACACAAACAACAAAGTAAGCTACAATCCGATGAATAATTCACCCACACCATAAAATTAAAGGTTTCCGTATGTTAAAAGGCAGTCTGGTTGCCCTGATTACTCCGATGAATCAAGACGGCAGCATCAACTACGAACAACTTCATGACTTAATCGACTGGCACATTGAAAACGGCACTGACGGCATCGTCGCAGTCGGCACCACCGGCGAGTCTGCCACCCTGCCTGTCGAAGAACATTTGGCCGTTATTGAAGCCACTGTCAAACACGTCAACAAGCGCGTTCCCGTTATCGCCGGTACAGGCGCCAACAATACTGTAGAAGCCATCGCCCTTTCCAAAGCAGCCGAGCAAGCCGGTGCGGACTACACCTTATCTGTTGTTCCCTACTACAACAAACCTTCGCAAGAAGGCATTTACCAACATTTTAAAGCCATCGCCGAAGCCACTTCGATTCCGATGATTATCTATAATGTTCCCGGCCGTACCGTCGTGAGCATGAGCAACGACACTATTTTGCGTTTGGCCGAGATTCCGAATATCGTCGGCGTGAAAGAAGCCAGCGGCAATATCGGCAACAACATCGAATTGATCAACAGCGTTCCTGAAGGTTTTGCCGTGTTCTCCGGTGACGATCCTACCGGCCTGCCTTTCATGCTGTGTGGCGGTCATGGCGTGGTAACCGTCGCAGCCAACGTTGCACCGAAACTCTTTGCCGATATGTGCCGAGCCGCCCTTGAGGGCGATATTGCGACCGCCCGTCGTCTAAACGAGCAACTTATCCCAATTTATAACACCATGTTCTGCGAGCCCAGCCCGGCCGCGCCCAAATGGGGCCTGAGCTTATTGGGCAAATGCGAACCCCATGTTCGTCTGCCTTTGGTAGCACTGACCGAAGCCGGTCAAGCCAAAGTCCGAGCCGCTCTGGAAAAATCAGGACAAATCTGATCCGGAAATAAGGCCGTCTGAATCCCAAACACCCTTTTCAGACGACCTCCCTGTTAAGAACTCCATCCACAGGAAAACAAGATGACCTATATCAAACCCATCGTAGTAGCCCTCGCCCTGATTAGCATGACTGCCTGTTCCGGCAGCAAAAAAGAACAACCCAAACTCGACTATCAAAGTCAATCACACCGCTTGGTCAAACTGGAAGTACCACCTGATTTGAACAACCCAGACCAAGGCAACCTCTATCAATTACCGGCAGGCAGCGGTGCCGTCCGCGCCAGCGACTTCAACAAACGCCGCACTCAAGCTGTACAACAACCTGCCAATGCAGAAGTCTTGAAATCCGTTAAAGGCGTACGCCTTGAGCGTGACGGCAACCAACGCTGGTTGGTTGTCGATGGCAAATCGCCTCGCGAAATTTGGCCTTTGCTGAAAGTGTTCTGGCAAGAAAACGGTTTCGACATCAAATCTGAAGAACCTGCCATCGGCCAAATGGAAACCGAGTGGGCAGAAAACCGAGCCAAAATCCCTCAAGACAGCCTGCGCCGTCTGTTGGACAAAGTCGGCTTGGGCGGTATCTACTCTACCAGCGAACGCGACAAGTTCATCATCCGCATCGAACAAGGTAAAAACGGTTCGACCGACATCTTCTTCGCCCACAAAGGCATGAAAGAAGTTTATGCCGACCGTAAAAAAGACACTACGATGTGGCAACCGGGTGAAAACGACCCTAACCTCGAAGCCGCATTCCTCGCCCGCTTTATGCAATATTTGGGCGTTGACGGTCAGCAAGCCGAACAGGCTCTGACCCAAAGCGTTGCCGCCCGCAGCAATGCTTCTGAATTGGCGCGTGTGGACAACGGCACTTTGTTGCTGGCAGGTGATTACGGCCGCAACTGGCGCCGTACCGCCCTTGCGCTTGACCGCATCGGCCTGACTGTTATCGGTCAAAATGCCGAACGCCGTGCTTTCTTGGTTCAACAAGCACCAACCGAAGGCGAAGCAGTTGCCAATAAAAAACCGGGCCTGTTCAAACGCGTATTTGGCAAAGGCAAAGCAGAAGCGCCAAAGACTTATCCTGAAATCATTGTTTATGTTGAGCCTATCAACAATGGCGCACGCCTCCATCTGTTGAACAAAGACGGCAGCCCATACAAAGGCAGCGATGCCTCCACATTGCTGAGCCGCCTGCACACAGAATTGCGTTAATCCGTTATTCGACTTAAGGCCGTCTGAAATATTCAGACGGCCTTTTTAACGAATCCAGCATGGTTTCAAATTCCCAATCTGACGTTATAATCAGAACATTTCCCCCCTCCCCCAAGCTGCCATGACCCGACAAAAAGCCTATCTGCTCCTGACCGCCCTGTTTACCCTGATGTTTATCGTACTGATTCTGTTGGGCGCTTATCTTCTGAGCATTCACAGCAAACAATTTGCCGTTGCCGCCTTTCTGTTTGCCTTTGCCGCCGTTTTTGCCCAAATCGGCAGCCTTGCCCTTTACATCCGCCACAAAGCACGCGCACAAATGGCTCGTATGCAGCAAACCGAAAACCATTAAGGAAAAACCATGTTTGAAAAAATCGTCCTTGCCAGTGGCAACGCAGGCAAACTCAAAGAATTTTCCCGCCTCTTCGCCGACTTAAACATCGAAGTCCTGCCACAATCACAGTTCAATACGCCCGAATGTCCCGAGCCGTACCATACCTTTGTTGAAAATGCCCTGGCTAAAGCACGCCATGCCGCCAAATACAGCGGCTTACCGGCACTTGCCGACGATTCCGGCATCTGCACCAACGCCTTAAACGGCGCACCCGGCATTTTCTCCGCCCGTTATGCAGGCGAAAACCCCAAATCCGATGCCGCAAACAACGCCAAACTGTCTGCAGATCTTGCCGATAAAGACGACAAAAGCTGCTACTACGTCTGCGTACTCGTACTCGTCCGCCACGAAAACGACCCGCAGCCCATCATCGCCGAAGGCATCTGGCGCGGCCAATGGCAGGCAGAAGCAGCCGGCAAGAACGGCTTCGGCTACGACCCGCATTTCTATCTGGCCGAACACAGTTGCACCGCCGCCGAGCTTGATCCCGAAATCAAAAACGCCGAAAGCCACCGCGCCCAAGCATTGCGTGAATTGTTAAGAAAAATCGAATCCTTATAGACCAAAGGCCGTCTGAAACCTTCAGACGGCCTACCTCACATTCATTCCCATGCCCAAGCCCACACCTGAAGAATTGGCAGCCTTTGCAAAACACGTTGCTGCCTTCATCCCAACCACACCTGACGAACTTCTTCAACTCATTGACAGTCAAAAAACTGCTACCGTCTTTTTAGGCAAACCAAGCTGTTCATACTGTCGCCGTTTTGTTGCAAAACTGCTTACCGTTTCCTTAAACAAGCAGCTTACCATCCGCTTTACAGACAGCAGCAACAAAGCGGCTTTGAAAGATTTTCGTGAACAACACGGCATCAAAACTGTTCCCGCATTACTCAACATCTCACAAGGCAAAATAAAATTTGTCTGCAATTCCAAATTATCAGAAGAAGAAATTGAAGCTTTTTTGAGCGCTTAGACTGCGCAAATTTCCTACTGATTACTTTCCCGGCCGACATTTCAGTTAAAATAAAGCCCTAAAAATTTCAGACGGCCTCGAGCCTCAACACATATCATGACCCAAATCACCTTCCAACGCCCCGGCCAGCTAACCGCCCTGCCCCCTTTATCACTCTATATCCACATTCCGTGGTGCATCAAAAAATGTCCGTATTGCGACTTCAATTCCCACAGCCTGAAAAACGGCCTGCCGGAAGAAGCCTATATCGATGCCCTATTAACCGACCTGCAGCTTGAGTTGCCGAATATTTGGGGCAGACCGGTGGAAACCATATTCTTCGGCGGCGGTACGCCCAGCCTGTTTCAAGCAGAATCGATTGACCGTTTGTTAAGCGGCGTGCGCTCACTGTTGCGCTTGCAACCCGAAGCGGAAATTACTTTGGAAGCGAACCCCGGCACATTTGAAATTGAGAAGTTTCAAGGATTTAAAGACGCAGGTATTACGCGCCTGTCTATCGGCGTACAAAGTTTTAACGACGATATGCTTGCTCGATTGGGACGCGTTCACAACGGCAAAGAAGCCCTGACAGCCATTGACACTGCCTTGAAATTATTTGAAAAAGTCAATATCGACTTGATGTATGCCCTGCCAAACCAGACGGTTCAGACGGCCTTAAACGATGTGCAAACCGCTATCGCAACAGGCGTATCGCATATCAGCGCATATCATCTGACCATGGAGCCGAACACGCCTTTTGGTCATACGCCGCCAAAAGGTTTGCCGCAAGATGAAGCAGCATTGGATATTGAAGATGCCGTACACGGCGCATTGGAAAACGCAGGCTTTATCCACTACGAAACTTCGGCTTTTGCAAAACCTAGTATGCAGTGTCGCCATAATTTGAACTACTGGCAGTTTGGCGATTACTTGGGCATAGGCGCGGGCGCGCACGGCAAAATTTCCTATCCCGACCGCATTGAGCGCACCGTCCGCCGCCGCCATCCCAACGACTATCTTGCCGCCATGCAGAGCAATCCGCATGAAGCAGTTGAACGCAAAACCGTTGCTGCCGAAGACCTTCCATTTGAATTCATGATGAACGCCCTGCGCCTGACCGACGGCGTACCTGCTGCAACGCTGCAAGAACGTACCGGTGTCCCCACTGCAAAAATTATGGCTCAAATCGAAACCGCCAGACAAAAAGGCCTGCTTGAATCAGACCCGACCGTGTTCCGCCCGACCGAGCAAGGCCGTTTGTTCTTAAACGACTTGTTACAGTGTTTTTTATAAATGCGGTTTTACAACAGCTAAAACATTTTTAGATTTGCTTAATTTACAACAAGAAAATACAATCAGAATAATTGTTGGGGTAGGTGCTCGTGTGGCTGTGAATCATGCTTCAACAAAAGTTGAGACAGCTAATTCATATCATGAACGTAAAGAAACTAAAACCGGCGTAGGTGCAATGGCTGGTATAAGTTACGATGTAACTGTAGCATTGGATGCAGGCTATCGCTATAACCATTGGAGCAAGATCAATAACGTTAAGCTCCATACTCACGAAGTATCTGCCGGTGTACGCGTAAAATTCTAATTTTTAAATACTTGGCATGAAGTAATCATTGCTTCATACATCAAGTAACAAAAGGCCGTCTGAAACCTGTTTCTCAGGATTTCAGACGGCCTTTTAACTTCTTTAAATATATCTAACTTTTTGCTGCTTTTACTTTTGCTGCAAACCATAGCGCGGCAGCCGTACCTGCCATATCGGCAATGCCGTCCGCGATCGAACCTTGGCGCGTAGCAGTCAGAAATGCCTGAGCCAGCTCGCTTCCTACTGCAAACAATAAAGCGGCAAACAGAATGCCTTTATAGGGAATATTCCTATTGTCTTGAATAAATATTTTTGCGCACAGCCATGCCTGACCAAAAAACAGTCCGAAATGGCCGACTTTATCAAAATGGGGGAATGGCGGCGGGCTATTGCCGCCCTCTTTGAAAAGTAAGGCATAAATGGCGGCCACAAACCAGATTAAGGCAGCGACAGTAAATTTGTTTAATGGTACGGCTTTCATTTGTCAGCCTCTTCATCCAGCCATGTTTGGCAAATACCTGCCAAGCGGACAAATTTCCCACCCCGCGCCTCCAAAATATTACGCCATTGTGCCACTTCTTCTGCATCCGGGGCATCTTCAATACTGCATTCGTAAAGGCAAAAGTCTAATGTTTCGCCAACAACGCCGGGGGCTTCGGTCTGCATCAGGCTGGTCAGTTCGTTCATATTTACTGTTTCTTTAATTGGTTTATCGCTAGCCAGACTGCGCCGTCTGTTTTCAGGCCGTCTGAACATGATGTACAAGGTTGCCCGTTTGATTCGGGTACGCTTACTTACTGTGTAAAAAACGCGTTACCTCTTCCCATTCGCCATTTAACACGGCCGGCAATCCTTGCAGGGATTTGGCGATGGAATCATCAATTTGCTGTCTATGTTCCGCCGACGGTTTATTCAACACATAACCAACAACCAGATTACGGTCGCCCGGATGATCAATACCCAAGCGCAGGCGGTAGAAATTAGGCGTACCCAAACGAGCCTGAATGTCTTTGAGACCGTTGTGTCCGCCGTTGCCGCCACCAAGTTTGAATTTGATACGGCCGCATGGAATATCCAGCTCGTCATGAACCACCAAGATTTCCTCCGGCTTGATTTTGTAAAACTGAGCCAAAGCGGCAACTGCCTGACCGGAGCGGTTCATAAAAGTCATGGGTTTGAGCAGCCAAACATCGCCATCAGGCGTAGCAGCGCGCGCTACTTCGCCGTAAAATTTCTTTTCGTCTTTAAAATTGACTTTCCATTTCCACGCCAGTTCGTCCAACAGCCAAAAGCCGACATTGTGGCGCGTTTGTTCGTATTCTTGGCCTGGATTGCCCAAACCGACGATTAATTTAATTTTCAAGCTCATTACTGTTCTTTCAGTTTGACAGGCCGTCTGAAAAGTTTCAGACGGCC